>NZ_JAFRJO010000054.1 GCF_017432245.1 Methanobrevibacter sp. | reverse complement strand
TGATTAAAATTTTTTTTATCGGAGGCTCAAAATGGATTTAAATATAAAAACAAACGATAAAGGCCATTTGGATATTGGTGGTGCTGATGCTTGCGACCTTGTGGAACAATATGGCACTCCTATCTATGTAATTGATGAAGAGAGAATTAGAGACAACTACAACAGATTCTATAACGCTTTCACTAAATTTTATCCTAAATTCAAAGTATTCTATGCTTGTAAAGCAAATACAAACATTGCTGTTTTAAAAATCCTTGAGGAAGAAGGATGCTGTATTGATGCAGTATCTCCTGGGGAAGTTTACATCTGTAAAAAAATGGGATTCTCTGGAGACAGAATCCTATTTACAGGAAACAACATCAGAAACGATGAAATGGATTACGTAAACAGTGAAGATGTAATCTTGAATATTGACTCAGTTTCCGCACTTAAAAGACTTGCAGAAAGCATTGACCCTAACGGCAAAAAAATCTCATTCAGAGTAAACCCTATGGTAGGTGCTGGTCACCACGGTCACTGCATTACCGGTGGGGAAATGAGTAAATTCGGTATTATGGAAACTGAAGCTGTAGAGATTTACAAATTAGCTAAAGAATTAGGATTTGAACCTGTAGGTATGCACTCTCACATCGGTTCCGGAATCCTTGATCCTGAACCATTCAAATTAGCTATTGAGTCCACTATGAACATTGCAGGAAAAGTTCACCAGGAAGCTGGAATAGACTTTGAATTCATTGACTTCGGTGGAGGAGTTGGAATTCCTTACACTCCTGATGAGGAATTATTGGATTTAGAACATTTCGCTGAAGAAAACGTCAAATTATTCAAAGAGAAATTGGAAGAGTTTGACATGGGAGAACCTACCTTATACCTTGAACCAGGCAGATACATTGTAGGGGACGCTTCTGTAATCTTAGTTGAAGTAAACAGCGTAAAGGAAAGCTACAGAAAATTCATCGGAGTGGATGCTGGATTCAACACCTTGCTCAGACCTGCTATGTACGATTCCTACCATCACATTGTTGTTGCAAACAAAATGAATGAAGAGCCAACTCAAGAAGTGGATGTAGCAGGAAATGTCTGTGAATCAGGTGACTTGTTTGCAAGAGACAGACCTCTTCCAGACATTGAAGAAGGTGACATTTTAGGTATTTTAAATGCTGGTGCATACGGTTACACAATGGCTTCAAACTACAACTCAAGACCTCTTCCAGCAGAGATTCTTGTCAAAAACGGTGAGTCTTTCGTAATCCGTGAAGCACAAAGCTTTGATGACATCTTTGAAAAGCAATCCATTCCTGACCATTTACAATAAGTCAGGAAGATTTTAAATTTTATTATTTGACAAAACTAAACTATCAATTGGTGAAAATATGGTAGATTTAAAAGGTTTAAAATTCTCTAAAATGCATGGTATCGGTAATGATTTCCCTATCATCGATGAAAGCCAAGGGGAACAAATTCCTGAAGCTGACAAAGCTGAAGCATGCAGACAATTATGCCACAGAAACTTTGGTGTAGGTGGAGATGGAGTATTGTTTGTTGTCCCATCTGAAGTGGCAGATATAGGATACAGAATGTTCAATCCAGATGGATCTGAAGCGGAAATGTGTGGAAATGGTATTCGCTGTTTTGGAGACTTTGTTTACAGAAACAAAATCGTTGAAAAGGAAACAATGACTGTTGAAACCAAGTCAGGTATCAAGACAATTGAAATCACTGTAGAAAATGGCGAACCTGTATTATTTAAGGTAAATATGGGCAAATCAACATTTAAAGTTCCAGAAATTCCAATGATTGCTGATTCTCAAGAGTTTGTAGATGGAGACCTTGAAGTTATTGACACCACCTTTAAGGCAACTTGTGTCAATGTAGGAAACCCTCATGCAATCCTGTTTGTCGATGATGTAGATGCTATAGACATTGACAAATATGGCCCAGCTATTGAATGCCATGAAGTATTCCCAGAAAAGATCAATGTTCATTTTGTTGAAGTATTAAGCAAGAATGAAGGAAAAATGAGAACCTGGGAACGTGGTGCTGGTGTTACTTTAGCATGTGGTACCGGTGCAACTTCAACTGCACTTGCTGGTGTAAAATTAGGTCTTTTTGATAATGAAGTTCTTCTTCACTTACCTGGTGGGGACTTAGAGTTTAATGTCTATGAGGAAGACGGAGAACTCGGAGCATTCATGAAAGGACCAGCAGCATTGGTCTTCAATGCTGAAATCCAATAAATTTATTTAATTTTTTAAATAAATTTTCTTTTTTCTTTTTTTAAATTCTTTTTATTTCTTTCCATATTCTTTAAACTTATTTTTTAATTATTTTTTCAAATTGCAATTTATTTTCGTGTATTGTTGAAATCATCTATAATTTTGAATTTCTCTAAAGAAATCTGCATAAGGCTGCAAACCTTTATCTGCCCAAAGCTTCCAAATATTCAACTCATTTTGAACAACACCTGCCTTAGCACAAGCTTCTTCAAGTGTTTTTCCCTCTTTCAAATAATTCAAAATGTTTCTTGATAGAATCATGAATCTTGGCAGTTCTTCTTTGTAAAAATCTAATGGATTTCCATTAAAAATAGCAAAACCCCCTAAAAACTCCTATTTAAAGAAGTAAATTAAAAATTAAAACTTTAATTAAATTTTAATCATATTTCCTTAATTAAATCCCTGTCGGTTTTTATTCCTAAGTATTCTTTAGTGTAAGGGCAAGCAAGTCCGCATTTGGCACATAAGCTTTTTCCATGAGTTCTTTGCATTTCTGATTTAATGAATTCAAAGCATTTTTCTGCATCGAAATATTCTTCCCTTTCTTTTCTGGAGTCCCATTTCACGTCATTTATCGCATTAACAGGGCAAATATCCTGGCATTCTGTACAGTCATCGCATAATGAATCGTCTATAGGTGTTCCCACTTTAATAGGCATGTCTGTAAGAATTGTGGATAATCTAAGTGCAGCTCCATATTTTGGACTAATGAGAAGTGCACATCTTCCTATCCATCCAAGTCCAGACCTTGTTCCAGTTGTCTTATGAGGGATTTTGCTTGCCAAACCTTCAAAATCCTTAGCAACCCTTTCACGAGACATTGCCAATGCATTGTAATTCATATGCTCCTTGATGTAGTCCTCACCTTCAAGAACAATGTCATTCAGCTTCAATGCCAAACTTTTCATGGATTCCACATATATGGACTGATCATCTGTATAAATGGTTTTTAACGCTTCCTTTTCTATTGGAATCCCTATTAAAATGCTGTTTGGATATTCCTTTGGAACGTTTTTTATACCTTCTAAACTAGCAAAACCAACTACTTCTGCTCCTTTTGACTTAAGAAACTCTTCTATTTCCCTTGAATTTTTCTCTTCTAGATTCATCAAATCATTCCATTTGGTTTTATTTTTTGCTAGATTATATGATTAAATATGATTATTCTATCCTTAAATGTATTCTTTACTTAGTTTAATTATTTTGGATTTATAATAGATTAGTTTAAAGCATCTAAATCGGAGTTTTCATATCTATTATGGCCTTTTAAACTCTTTTTATAATTCCAACATTTTATTGCATCTTCTAATGTTTTATCATCATTATCCTTGAAGAAATCTCTAATGTACTGATTGTATTGGAATTGCTTTTCTATTTCAGTTTTTTCCTTTGAGTTTTGAATGTCATAATAAGCATTGATTGCATCCTGATATGTTTTTTCAGGATTGGATTTCAGCCATTTTTGGAAATTAACTTTAAATTTAAATCCTTTTCCTATTTCTTTTTTAAAGAATTCTCTTTTATCCTCGCCGCATTTGAAGTTTTCACCTAAAATGGAATCCAATCTGATTTCTTCAAAGCCAGTGGTTTTATTTGGATTGGATTTTTGAAAATTAGCTTTGTTTTTAGTAGGATTTGAATCATCTAAGGATTTTCCAGTTTCCAGATAGTGAATAATTCTTTCTTCCAGTTGACTTTTGCTACCACTAACCTTCAATCCTTCATTTCTGCAGAATTCTTTCAATTCTTCTTTTAAAAAATAGTATTCCTTAAATTCTGCACTATTCAAATCTTTATTTAACTTGTGTCTGTTTGAGCTCATTTTATCATTCAAATCTTGTAAGCGTTTATCAAGACAATCTCTTCAAAGAAAAACTTCTCGCTTTCAGCTATTTCTGCAACGAATCCGTTTCTATCAAACATATCCAAGGTCAGGTCATTGTCAGACAGTGATGACTGAATTATCTGCACAATTCCCTTATCATTTAAATGATTAGACACTTGATTAATGAACCTATCAATAACTTTTCTTCCATCTAATCCACCATCAAATGCATAATTTAAATCGTCATTGATAATGTCACCTGAATCAGTAGGGAGATATGGAGTATTAAATAGTATAACATCAAATTTCCTATCTTTTACAGGTTCAAAGAGATCACCGAACTCAAGTTTTATGGTGTTGATATTGTTGAGACGGAAGTTTTTCTCAGCAAGTTCAAGGGCATTGAAGTTGATGTCAGTTGCTGTAACATCGTCTGTTAATAGACTTGCATACATGGAAACGAGACCTGATCCAGTTCCAATTTCAAGAACGCTTTGCCCTTTCTTTATCTCAAGATTTTCAGCCAATAGAAAGGTGTCATCTGATGGAATGTAAACCAAATCATCTGTTTCTATTTCAAATTTTCCCATTTTCATAAATAATCCTCAATTAAGGCGATTTTTATTTTTTTATTTTTTTATTCATGCCCTCAGTTAATATGCTCTTTTAATAAAATAGATAGTTCCATAATGTTTTCTGGAGATAGATTGATTGTTCTTTCCAATAATAATTCCTTGATTCTTGGATTTCCATCTTCTAAATTGTTTAAAATGGATTTCAATTCTTTTTTGTCTTTAAAACCAATTATATGTCTTGAATCAATCAATGCATTTCTTGCCTTCTTGTTTCTATGTTGGAATAATGCCTTGACGACTTTTGAATAGATTTTATAGTCATCATCTGCTATTTTGCTTTCTTTTGGTTTCAATTCCACAACAGAGGAATCTACCTTAGGAGATGGTATGAATGATTCCGGTGAAACCTTTGTTAGGAACTTAACATCTGCTTTAAAGTATAGCATAGCGGAAAGTCTGGAATATTGTTTTGTCCCTACTTTTCCATTCATTCTATCAGCGAATTCTTTTTGATACATTAGAATTGCAAGGTCGAAGTCATGCTTTAGGAACTTAAAGCTGATTGGTGAGGATATTTGATATGGGAGGTTTGAAACAATTTTATTGAAATCAGGAAAATCTACTTTAACTGCATCTCCGTTTATAAGCTCTACATTATCAATTTGCTCTTTTTCCAAACGTTTCTTCAATATGTTAAAAATAGTGGGGTCTTGCTCTATAGCTATTACTTTTCCAGCTTTCTTGGCAAGTTCAATGGTTAATGTTCCGATACCGGGACCAATTTCAAGTACAGTATCCTTTTTTGTAAGTTTCGCATATTCAATGATTTTCTTTCTTTTAAAATCGTCTATAAGGTAATTTTGACCTAAGTTCTTGTTTAAAATAATCCCATTTTCCTGTAAGATATGTTTAGTCTCTTTAGCTAAGGATATTTTTTCAGTCAACCAATCACCTTTTCAGCTATTAAAATAGTGGTTTTATGCAATTTGACATCATTGATGATTACAAAAATTAAAAATTAAAAAAAATAGAAAAATGAGTTCAACTCTTTTAGAGAGTTTTACTCATAGAATTTATTCTTTGTTTTCAGTTTTAGGTTTGTTTTGAGGTTTTTTACCTCTATTATTAGGTTTTCTACCTTTGTTCCTATTGTTTCTACCTCTTCCTCTGCCTTTATTGTATTTTTTCTTTCTGTTGGAAGGGTGTCTGGAAGGAACTTGGGTAAACATGTAATACTTGTTTTTACCTCTTTTTACGGTAGTTGTATCAAGTTCTAACCTTACTCTTTTTGCAAGCATATCCACAGGATCTCCAAGAAGAGGGACTCTTTCCTTTAAGTCGTCAAAGCTTTTGAAAGGTTCTTTTTTACGTTCTTCCAAAATCATTTGAGTGTGCTTTTTACCGATACCTGGGATTAGCTCCAATTTATGCATCTTAATGTTAAGTGAATCGATTTCATTGAAGAATTTTACATAAATGTCTTCATGAGCTAAAATGATTTCCTTAATGGCATACTCCAATTCGATTCTACTGGTTGCAGTTAAGTTTTCAAAGTCTAATAATCCTTTTACTCTATTTATCTTATCCCTTTTTCCAGATCCTATATAGACTTTGTCATGAATATCTAAATCAATACCTTCCTTAGGTGTAACTTCGATTAATGTGAATTTGTCTACGCCAATAGCTTGTGCAATAGGTTTGCCGTGAGCAGTTGGTCTTTCTGGATTTACATACCCAAATTTAAGATAATCTAAAATAATTACATACTCTTCTTTTTTCGGATTCGGATTATCAATGTTTGGATTATCCATATTTTCACCTCATTTTAATTTTAAATCTTATTTTTCTAGCAAATTTTCTTTTAATTTTGCTATTGTTCTGTTTTTAATTTTTCGATAATAATTTATTTTTTGTAATTATTATTATTTTTTAAATATAATATTAGTATATTTTTATCTTATTAATATTTATAATTTTATTCTTTTTTGTTAAAAATAGAAAAATTCATTGAAGTAATCGGCAAATCTTAAAAAATAAAAAATAGAAAATCTGTAAAAATATAAAAAAATTTTAAAAAAAAGTAAAATGTATTTTTTAATAAAAATAAGTGTTAAAAGTAGTAAAAATTGTTTAAAAGTAACCTTTGCATTGAAGAATAGAAATAGAAAAATAGATAGGATATAAAAAGGATTAAATTATTCCTCTTTTTTAATATCGTATTTTTCTAAAATTTCAAGAAGTTCCTTCATTTCATCGTTTGAAGGAGCATTTCTTTCTTTTGCGAAAATTAATCGTAAATCAGATAAATCTCTTGGTAAAATATCAGTAATAATAACTGCTAATCTACGGGTTTCAAAAGCTTTTCTTTCTTCATCACCACTTATAATTAACTCTTTTTCACTGATAAAGATTTCGAGTTCCTCAATTAATTTTTCAGCATCTTCAAGGGAAAGTTTATTTAGATTAGTAACATGAGCTAAAGTTAAATGTTGTTCACCACTAAGTTCATGTTTTTCTGAAAACTCTTCGAGAATTTCTTTCACTTTAGCTGCAGGTATTGGCTCTTTTTCTAATGTATTTTTCCCAATCATTGCACTCACTCTTGTAATTTTAAGTGTTCTGGAGTAACGATTAATTCTTTTGCTTTATTACCATCTTTTAATGCAAGTATGTAAGCTTTACCTTTTTTGTCCACTACTTTAGCAGTTTTTCCATGGAATCTGGAATGAGGTTGGCCTTTTTGGATACTTGGGTCGATGATAATGTGTACCATATCACCGTTTTCGAATTGTTGAATTCTTCTGGTGATTGGATTTGCACGACCAGGTCTTACTCTTTTGGTCAATTTTTTTCTACTTCTACTTTTAAATCCTCTGGATCTTTGCATTTTTATACCTCTTTAATATTTAATTAATTATGTGGTAAAAATATAAAACCCATCATTTTATATCTTTTTAAATAGCTAGTAGCCCAGTACGATATTTAAGTTGAATATCATAGCTTAAGCCCTTCGGTTTAGCTATTCATTGTAAAAGCCAATATATAAGTCTTATTTAGACTTAGCCCTAACCGTAGGTTTAATTGCTTAGAACATATCTAAATTTTATATATTGAAAGAAAAAAATATCAAAAATATTATAAAATATCATAAAATTTTAGTGACTGGATTTCAGCAATAATCCAATCTTCTATTTTTGATAGTATTAAAGTATATATTTTAAGATATTAATAAAGTTTATGTTTTTTAAGGATTTGTGAAATATTTAAAAAAAGTTGTTTTAAGCAGAATCTCATTTTATTTGATTCCAACTTCAATCACATCCAATTCTGCACAGATTGCCTGTGTGCCAAGAACTTCAGTCACGCTAGGATTTGATCTTCCTTCATCACTTGAGATAAGTTCCTTAATGTATAATCCGCCTTCTGTTTTAATGATCATTTCAAAGGTCTTTGAATCAATGAACTTGGATTCAATGTTTTTCACTTCTTTTTCCCTGATTTTGTCTGCCCTTCTATGGGAAACTCTAATAGGGGTTCTTTGTTGGATCATATGAATTGATTGGAGTTTTTCCAAATCCTCTTCTTTTATGTCATCTTCACATTTGACCAATGCTCTGTAAACCTTATATGTGTCTGGTGATGAGACTTTAATTTCAGCTTTTCTTTTCCTTTCGGTAAACTTAAGATTTAGGTATTCAGTTTTCCCTTTAGCTACTTCAGCAACCTCATCAGCTATTTTTTCAAGGTCTATTTTTCTAATCTTCGGCTCCTTGATTTCAAGTACAAATGGTCTGCCTGTCCCTAGCATTCTAACGTCAATGTCTTCCCTTCCAGCGCCATGGAACTTGGCTTCGTATCCATTGGTGTGCTTTAGGACAGTTTCGGATAATAGTTCCTCTACAGATTCTGGGTATTGCTTTCCTGTGAAATTGCACTCCTCACATCCCCTGCCTTTACATTTGGTGCATGGCCATTTGGTTTGAGGGATGCCTCTAACAAGCTTTCTGTATCTTCCTTCAATGAAAATAGGATTGATTTGGAGTCTGACTTTCACTGGATTTTCAATGTCTTCCTTTAGGATTCTTCTAAAGTCAACCATTACAAGAACATCCTCGCCATCAAAATCAACATTTTGCTCTAGATTTGCTTCAAGCAATTTGCCGATTTCCCTGTTGACTTCCTTTTTGATTATCTCAACATCGAAATCAAGCTCATCGCTAATTTCCTGGTCCTTTTCAACTATTTCCTTAGGTAATTTGCAGCCAACTACAAAGGTGTCAAATTCAACTTTGAGTAAGTCTATCTTTTCATTTACCAAATCAAGAACATCCTCTTCAATAAAGTTGAAGAGGTCATGGCATATTTCGCATTCCCCATCGTAAGCTTTCAAATTTAGGGATTCTCTAATTTTAATGCCTCTATCTTCATTGCCCTTTCCCTCTACGCAATCTGAAAACTTACGTCCAAGGCAATGATTGCAAATATTTCCATTTGTATATTTGATTAATTCTTCAGCTTTATTAAGTATTTCCTGATTCATTAAAATCTCTCTTTAAAAAAATGAATATAAAAAAATAAAAGTAGTTTAATTTGGTGTGTGGAATGTTTATTTCATGAATTGGCCCATGAGTCTATTCATGGCTCCTCCACCCATTCCTCTACGTCCAATGCCTTTCATGGCTTTTTTAGTATTGTTATAGTATCTTAACAATTCCTTGACATTGTTTTCGTCCACGCCAGAACCTCTTGCAATTCTTTGAATACGTGATTGTTTAATGATTTTTGGGTTGAGCATTTCCTCTTCAGTCATGGAAGACATAATAACCTTGAATTCACTGATCTTGTCTTCGGTCATTTGGCTTGCCTCTTTAGGAATCTTGCCTCCTAAGCCAGGGATCATGTTCATGACCTGTTGCATAGGGCCCATGCTGTTCATCATTTCAAACTGGTTCTGCATATCCATAAGAGTGAATTTTCCACTAAGCATATTGTTCATGGTTTTGGTAGCGACATCCTCATCAATAACCTCTTCAGCCTTTTCGATAAGGCTTCTGATGTCTCCCATACCTAATAATCTTGAAATGAATCTTTCAGGGTCAAATGCTTCAAATTCATCGATTCTCTCACCGGTACCAATGAATTTAATAGGTGCACCAGTTTCTGCTACTGCAGAGAGAGCCCCTCCCCCTTTAGCAGTACCATCTAATTTTGAAATGATAATGGAACCGATATCGGTTGCTTGTGAAAATGCTTTAGCTTGCTCACCTGCCTGTTGACCTATTGTACCGTCAATAACGAGGATGGATTCATCAGGTTCAATGATTTTATCCAACTTGTTCATTTCCTCAATTAAATCCTCTTCGTTCTTATGTCTACCTGCAGTATCAAAAATAATGATTTTTTGATTTTTAAAGTGTTTTAAACCTTTTTCTGCAAGGTCTAATGCATCCTTATTATCAGGGTCTCCATAAAGTTGGATTTGCATATCTTCAGTGAGTTGCCTTAACTGTTCATATGCTGCAGGTCTCCAGGTGTCTGTACATACAACTGCTGGAGAGAAACCTTTTCTTTGTAAGTATTTGCATAATTTACCGATGGTTGTGGTTTTACCACTACCTTGCAATCCTAAGAACAATATTTTAAATGGCTTTTTATTGATTTCAAGCTCTTTAGCTTCACTACCGAGCAAATTGACCATTTCTTCATAAATGATTGTAATTACATGTTCCCTTGGGGTGATTCCTTTAGGTGGCTCTTCATTAAGTGCACGGTCTTCGATTGTTTTGGATAATTTTAATACAAGCTGGATATTTACGTCTGATTGGATTAAAGCTCTTTGAATATCCTTCACTACTTCCTTTACAACCTTTTTGTCAATAACACTCATTCCAGCCAATTTTTTCATGGTGTTTGTAAGGTTTTCTCCTAAACTTCCTAACATTGACATAATATCTCTCCGATATTTTTCGATTATGGATTAAAATTATTTCTTTTAGCTAAATTCCATTTTAACAAAATTATTTTTTTAAATTAATATTTTTAGCTAATTTTCTTAAAGTACCTATTTTTTCAGTCATCTAAAAAAATAATAGTTTATCTTATTAACTTTAATGTATAAATTAATATTATATAAAAGTTTATTTATCTTTTATTATAAAATTATTGATATAGATACATAATTTGATTTTAAGTTTTTTATTTTTTATCATTAATTAAAAATTTGAATTGAATCTTATGTCAAAGATAAATATTATCATAGTTGAGGGTTAAAAAATGCTTGAAAAATTAGTAGAATCATTAAGAAAAGCACCAGTTGTTAAGAAAGGAGAATATGATTATTTCGTTCACGGTATCAGTGATGGAGTGCCTGCAATGGACCCAGCAGTTTTAAAGGAGATTGCTAAAGTGATAGATGAAATTTTAGATTTGTCTAAAATTGATAAGATTGTAGGTGTTGAAGCAATGGGTATTCACATTGCAACCGCATTATCTTTAGAAACCGGCATTCCATTCATCGTTATTCGTAAAAGACAATACGGATTGCCTGGAGAACATGAAATCGTGAAATCCACTGGCTATGCAACTTCCAAATTATACATCAATGACTTGAATGAGGGAGATAATATACTTTTAGTTGATGATGTAGTAAGTACAGGAGGAACTCTTACTGCTGTAATCAATGAATTGAAATCTATTGGTGTAAACTTGGTTGACACTGTAGTTGTAGTGGAAAAAGGTGAAGGTAAAGGAATTGTTGAGGAAGCTACCGGTGAAGACATCAAAACTCTTGTAAAATTGGATGTAGTTGATGGAAAAGTTGTAGCGGATTCATTGATATAAATTTGCTAAACTTTAATTCTAGTCATGATGACTAGATTTTATTTTTTTTAATTTTTTTAGTCTATTTTTAAGATTAGGTCCTTAAGGAGTTAATCTTTATTTTTTAAATATTTTTCATAATTAGTTGATAGAATGGCATTATACGATATGGAACTTAAAAGAGTTATAAAGAAAATAAACTCTTTAAATGTTAGGAATGTGGGATTGCAGTTTCCAGAAGGACTTAAGATGCAAGCTGTAGCTCTTGCAAGGGAAATTGAAAAGCAAACCGAAGCCACTGTAATTGTTTCTGCAGACCCTTGCTTTGGAGCCTGTGATGTTTCAGACAGAAAGATGAATGGAATAGTTGATTTCATTGTTCATTATGGACACACCCCTCTTCCACTTAGATACAGCATTCCTACAATGTTTATAGAAGCTAAGGCCAATGTTAAAATCAAGGATTATCTTGAAGAGGCATTGGAAGATTTGAAGGATTATTCCAAAATAGCTATTGCCACAACAGCACAGCATTTGCATTTGCTTGATGAGATTGTAGACTTTTTGGAAGACAATGGCAAGGAAGTTGTTATAGGATCATCAAGAAGCACAAGAAAAGGTCAGGTTTTAGGATGCAATTTTGCATCCGTAAAGAATTTAGGTGCTGATGTTTACTTATTTATTGGCAGTGGGAATTTCCATCCTTTAGGAATCTATCTCTTCACAAAAGCTCCTGTTTTAGCCATTGACCCTTATAGTGGTGACATTCGTGAAATGAGTGCCTATGCAGACAGGATATTGAGAATAAGATTTGCAAGAATCGTGAAGGCAAGGGAAGTTACAAAATGGGGCATTATTGTTTCCTCAAAAGAAGGCCAATACAGGATGAAATTGGCTAAGGAAATCAAGAAACTTCTTGAAGATGAGGGAATGGAAGCGTTTATTCTTCTCATGGACCATGTAAACCCTGATGTTTTGCTTCCGTATATGGAACTTGAAGGATTTGTTGTAACTGCATGTCCTAGAATAGCTATTGATGATTCTCAAATGTATAAAAAGCCAGTTATAACTCCTAAGGAGTTAGAGATTGTCTTAAACAAAAGGGAATGGGAAAAATATCAATTGGATGAAATATTGTTTGAAGATAGATATTATCAATAAGTTTGGGATTTTATTCCCATTTTTTATTTTTTTCATTTTTTTATTTCATCATTTTATTCTTTTCTCACTTCATTTTTTATTTCATCATTTTATTCTTTTCTCACTTCATTTTTTTCATTTTTTTTATTTTTTAAACCTTTTTAATGATTTATCTCGTTTAATTTGTTTTATAATATTGAAACTATTTCTAAAAACCGAATTTTTTATATATTACTAAAAAACATAAATAATTTACATATAAATAATTAATAAATTTATGAATGATTTATGAAAAATAATTTTTCAAATTTAATTTCATATTGTTCAAAAATCTGAATAAATTTTATAAATGGAATTATGAAATTTATTTCTTGGATAATTGTCCTAATTCTATAAACGGAGTTATGGGATCATTCGGACGATGTCCTATTTTATAAATGGAATTATAAAATGTTGAATTTGGCAATTTGCCCTTTCTTGAAAATGGCATATTGTCTATTATGAGGTGTTTTAGATGAAAATGGAATCTGGAGATTTTGTAATGCCTGGTGACTTTTTAAGTGTAAGTGAAGAATTTTTACCAGGTCAAGGAGCATACGAAGATGATGGAAGTGTGAAATCAGGTGTTCCAGGAAATGTATTAATAGATGCAGATGAAAAGGAAATCTCTGTAATATCAAAATCTGGTGGTCCAAACTTATTGAAAGTTGGAGATATTGTATATGGTGAAGTGAAAGATGTCCGTGGTCAAAGGGCTTTAATTAGCATTTATGCCAAAAAAGGAACCAGACGTGAATTGGCTCTTCCGTATTTGGCAGCTATTCATATTTCTCAAGTAACCCCTGGTTATATAGATAAGCTTACTGATGCTTTTAGAATTGGAGATTTAATTGAAGCAAAAGTGGTTAAAATTATGGGGGATAACCTTGATTTGAATACTGAAGACATTAGTTCAGGTGTTGTAAAAGCTATGTGTACTAGATGCAGAGCTATTATGGACCCTTGCAATGAATCTGAAGTATACTGTCCTGTATGTGATAGAAAAGAAAAAAGAAAGGTTTCTAAAAATTATGATTATTAGTTAATTATTTAGATTCAGTAATTTAAATTGTAAATTTTATTGTTGAAAAGTTCATTTAACTTTAAGGAAAAGATAACATGGAAATTGAAGTGATTGATGAAAAGAAAACAGAATTAATATTTAAGATTGATGAAAAAAAGCACAAAAGTGATAAAAATTCAGAAAAAGCCAGTGCAGAATATCATTCTCTTTGTAATGTTTTAAGGAAATATCTCATGGAAGATGAAGATGTTCTATATGCCGTTTATGGTTATGACCATCCTCTTACTGGATTTCCTGTAATGACTATTAAAACCAAAAAGACAAAAAGACCTAGAGACTCTCTTTTAAGAGCTGCTCAAAGATTAAAAGAAGAAACTGCAGAATTCAAGGAATTGGTTGAAGAAAATTTATAATAATTTTATATTTGGTCAAACTTGACCAAATTCTTTTTTATTGAGGGTGTTCCACTCTTAACTTTTTCTATTTTTTTTAAAATTTTTAATATTTTTGCATTGAATTTTATTTGGGGTGACAGCATTAAATATAAAATTCCATCTTTGACTGTTGATATTTTTATCCATAATGAAAATCATGAATTCATACTTATAACAAGGAAAAATGATCCTTTTAAAGACTATTGGGCATTGCCTGGGGGCTTTGTTGATTATGGTGAAACAACAGAAGATGCTGCCGTTAGGGAAGCAAAGGAAGAAACATCCATTGATATTCATTCACTTGAATTATTCAATGTATATTCAAATCCAGACCGTGACCCAAGAAGGCATACAGTATCAGTATTCTATTTAGCACATGGAAATTTTGATGATGCAAAGGCCAATGATGATGCTAAAGACATTCGTGTATTTTCATTTGATGATATTGAGGACTTGAACATAGCTTTTGATCATAAAATGATTCTTGAACAAGTCAAGGAATATTTTGAAAATCTAAAATTTTAATTTAAAAAAAACTAATTAATATTTGCAATTTTTTTTTTAAAAAAATTATAAATTTTTTACTATTTTTCATTATACTAGCTATTTGTATTTATTATAATTTTTTACTAAATTTTTACTATTTTCCACTATTTTTAGGCATTTTTTACCCTATTTTTAAATTAACTTTAAATACTATGACTTATTAATCTTTATTTATATGTATATATTATAATATAATAAATTATCATTTACGAAATTTAAAAACTTTGAAATTTTAAAATTTTCGCAGTGTTTGAATTATTATTTGGAAAAGGTAAATGTTTGATGAGATTATAATTATTGGAGATTATAATCATTTTTTATTGTTTTTAAAATTAATAGTTCTAAAAATTTTAATTTTCGTTTTTAATGAGTAGTATTTTTTTATTGGAGGTTGATTATGGAATTTTGTCCAGAATGTGGTGGTATGATTCTTCCTCAGGAAGTTGAAGAGGGAGATGAAAAGAAAATTGTATTAAAATGTTCCACCTGTGGTTATAATTCATCTGAAGTAGATAAAGCCGGTTATTCAATTGATAAAAAAATTGAATCTAAAGAAAATGTTATAGTCAGAGGAGATGAAAGCGGTTTACGTTCTACTATACGAGAAATTTGTCCTAAATGTGGACATGATCGTGCATCCTATGAATTACTTCAAACTCGTAGTGCTGATGAAGCACCAACTCGTTTCTTCACTTGTGAGAAATGTCATCATAAATGGAGAGGATATGATTAATTATTAATCATTTTTAATTTATTTTTAATTTTTAGTTTAGTTTAAATTAGATTTACATTAAACATTTAATTAATTTCATAAATTTAATATTCAATTTAAGATTCAATTTAAATCAATTTAATATTAATAAATTATAAGTTTTTTAAATGTTTCATTATTTATTTAATGTTTATTATTCATTTAATCGTATTTATAGCGATTTTACTAAGGGTATTATGGTGTGTATAATTATTGATGAGTGAGTATTCTTAGTATTTTTAAGTAAGGAGATAAAATGACTAATTCAAAAAATAGTAATTTAGAAGATGTTTCTAAGGGAAACGATGAATCAGCTCCCAGAGCTAATGATTCCACTTCTAATAAAGAAACTAGATTTACTAAATCTAAATCTATCTCTGATGTTTTTAAAGAATTAGAATTCGAAGATGATGAGTCTTATGAAATTTCTAATGATTTTGAAGATGATGATGAGGTAGATGAGATAATACCTATTCATAATGAATATAGGGATTTGGAAAGATCTGATGCTTTTTATGATGAGTCTATTGAAGGAGGAGTTATTATCAATCCTAATTTAGATGATTCAATTGAAGCGAATGTTAACGAATCAGCTGAGGATGCTGATTTAATAGAAAATGATGATTCTATCGATGATGAAGCAGATAGTAAATTTAGCGAATCATTGGATAGCAATGAAAAGATTGATGATGAAGATTCCTTTATCGCTCTAGACGATAGTGGTATTGTATTAGCAGATGAAATTGCAGAGGAAAATATTGGAAAATCTTCTGCCCAAGGGGTATTGATAAATGATAAGAAAAAATCTTCAGATTCTTCAGGCAAATCTTTAGATATTTTTGATTCTTCTACAATTCTTACACTAGCTGGTTTTGTTGTAGGATTAGCGATTTTAATTCTTGGAATAACTTATTACTTTTCAAGTTCAGATAGAGTTGTAGATAATGTTTTGTCAGGTGAAACTGCTGGGCTTGCTATATTCTTAATTATTATTGGACTTATTATTATCGGATTTTCCTTGTTGAAATTCTTCTCTTCTTCAAAGTCTTCGTTAATTATAGATACTTTCAACAATATTAAAAGTATTGATTATGATGACTTAAGCGAGGATGGTATTACTCGTGATGACTTTGATGCCATTTTTGGCATTTTTAAAAGAAAAAAAGATTCTAATTTTTCCAGTAAAGGCGATAAAGACAAATCTGTTGATTCCTCTAACGATTTAATTGAGAATGACAAGGAAGAAAAAGTTTCTGATGATGATATCAATTCTTTATATTCCGATTCAAATTTAACATCTCAAAAAAATCAATCTTCTTTTAAAGAGCATGAATATGCTAATTCAACAGAACTTTCAGATGACTCTGATGAAACTGATGATGATTCCGATGAGATCATTCCTATTCATTCTAGACTAAATAAACAATCAGATGAGTCCGATTTGGAAGATAAGTATTCCAAATATGATTTTGATGATGATGAGGATGAATTTGATTCTGTTGAGATTTCTGAAGATGTTCCTACTGATGACTCTGATATAGTCGAAGAAGATGACTTGATTGTTGATGAACCTATTGAAGAGCCAGTAGATGAACCTATAGAGGAACCTGTGGAAGCGCCTGTAGAGGAAGTTATTGAAGAGGATTATCTTGAGGAAGGCCTTGTTGAAGATGATGCTGATTCCAATTCAGATGCTGAAAAAAATGATGGTTTAGAAGACAAATATTCTAAATACGATTTTGAAGATGATGCTGATGACACCTTTGAAGAATCTAATAGTTCTAAGCCTGAATTCAAAAAGTCTGTTGACTTGTCAAAATTTGATGGCGATTCTTTAAGTGAAGAGGAATTGGATGAAAAGATGAGAAAAGCTCAAGAATTGGAAGAGAAAAAAAGAAGAATAATTGAAGGTACCAATTTTGATAATAGTTTAAGAAAAGATTAATTTTTCTTAAATTATTTTATTATTTATTATCTTTTTATTTTTTTGTAATCTTATATCATCTATTTTTTATTTACTTAGAGCATATGCTCGTTTTTATCACGCTTTTTTAATATCTTTCATATTTTATTTAATTCTCTTTTTTTAATATTTTCATCCAATATTTTTTCATATTTTATTTTAATTTTCTTTTATTTTTATTCAATATTTTTCCATTTTTCATATAAAAATTTTTAAAAAATTTTCACTTTTGATTAGATTTATAAATGATTAAATACTTATATAATATTATAATAAAATAAAATGATTTTATTAAATTTTAGAATTTAAAAAAAATAAATTATGCATTATTTTAATAATTATTTATAAATAAAAATTTAGCTTAAATGAGCTATTTTATTTATAAAAAAAATAATCAATGCTTAAAATTAAATCAAGAGTTGATTTTTAATGTTTAAAGCAGAGTTAAGTGATTCTAGTATTTTAAAAACCAGTTTTGATGCTATTTCATCTATTGTAGATGAAGTACAAATCCAAACTGACAGTGAAGGTTTTCGTTTAGATGCCTTAGATCGTAGTCATATTACCTTTGTTCATCTCGAACTCAAATCCAGTTTGTTTGATGAGTTCATTTGTGATGAACCTGAAAAGATCAATATTGACACTGATGAGTTAATGAAAGTATTGAAACGTTCTAAATCTAATGACCGTGTCTTAATGTCATTAGACGAAGGAAATCTTATTCTCACTTTTGTTGGTGAAGCTACAAGAACTTTCAAAATCAGATTGATTGATATTGAATATGATTCCCCAGCACCTCCTTCATTGGATTATCCTACTGAATTTGAGATTCCTTTCACACTCTTAAAAGACTCAATTCAGGATATGGACATTTTCTCTGATAAAATCACTTTAATGGTAGATCAGGAAAACTTCTATGCATCTGCTGAAGGTGAGTTTGGAGATGCAAATATTGAATATTTACATGGTGAAAAAATAGACACTAAAGCTAAATCCATTTTCTCTTTAGAAAAAATTAGAGAAATGCTTAAAGCAGATAAATTCTCTGAAATAGCAACTATCTGTCTTGGAAATGACATGCCATTAACCCTTAGTCTTAAAATGGTGTCTGAAGATGGAGAACTTAGCTTCTTGCTTGCTCCAAGAATAGAAGCTGAAGACTAAATGTTTAGCTGAAATAAATTAATTTTCTTAAATTAATTTATTCATTATTTTTTTATATAAAAAGCTATTTAACACCATATGACATTTTTTTATACATTATTAACTTTATTAAAACGATTAGCATTAACTAAACTTTTTAGTTTCTTAAGTTTCGGCGACTTTATTTTAATTAAATGATTCTTATGCAAGGCGACTTTTTTCAAGTATTACGCAGAGTTCAAAAGGAAGAACGTAACAAATCATCTCTAGCTAGAGTGGATAATGATTTCTATAAGCAGTTACGTGATTACATTAAAGATTTAGAGCGTTCTGTAGCTAATGATCCTTTTGGAAATGAGCAATTGCTACTCAATAATGCTCAAAGAATTGCTACTGAAATATGTGAGCTTAGGGAATCTAAAATCACTAAAGCTGCCAATAACAATATATACAGATCTTTTCTTTTATTCAAGAAGGACAACCCTCAATTTGATCTCTTGGATACAACCCCACTGAATCTTACAGATGAGGAGGAGACTTTATATTTCTCATTGATGGATGCTCTTAAAAGTCATAGATATAGAATTTCCTTAGATGAATATAGTGAAGAATCGGTTATTGAAGGAAATTATGGAGATGATGAAGAATATGATGAGGATTTCGATGAGGATGAAGAAAGCTCCTTTGTGGAAGATTCTTATGAATCAATTAGTTCAGTTGAAGATGAAAGAGATATTTCTGATTCATTGGAAGATGAGATTTCAGAGGCTCTTGGTGAATCTGATGAAGTTTTAGATAGGTTGAATCAAATCAAGAATGCAAAAGTCGTCACTGATGAAACTTATGAAAACATTGATAAGCAAGTAGCTAATCAATTGTATCCTGGCCAAGGCAATGTAGACAATGCTCAAGAGCTTGAAGAAACCGAAGAAGTTGAAGGAGTTGAAGAAAAAGAAGAAGAAACTCCAGTTATTGCTCAAGAGCTTGAAGATGCAGAAGAATCAGTAGAAGTTCAATCTACTGTGGAAGAAGACTCTAAAAGTGAGAGTTCAGTTTCCACCAGTCCAGAGGATTTCTACAAAAATCCAGACAGTCAGTTTGTAGATTTGGACAAATTGGAACCTAATTATGATGATGATTATTATAAGTCTATAGCTGCAGGATCCAATTATGCTGCTCCAAGTGAAGATGACTTCAATCTGATTTTTGCAAAACCTAAAAAGCCTAAAGCAGAATCTGCAAATGCTGAAGAAAAGGAATCCGCTAATGCCGAATCTACAGAAAATAGGGATAATGTATCAGTTAGACATGAATCTGCACAATCTGAATTAGGATTTTCATCAGGCCTTGATGTAAAGGAAAAAAAGATTGAACATGCTGATGGTTTTAATAAAGCTATTGATGATAATATTGATAGTAATATTGATGATGCTAAAAGGGATGATGCTCCTAAAAAACCAGTCGATAAGACAAGAGGAGGATTATTTGCTAGAGATGAAATAGAAAATGCAACTGTTGTCATTAGTGAAGATGTCGGTGAAATGATGGGTATTGATGGAAAGATTTATGGTCCTTTCTTGGCAAATGATGTTGTTATATTGCCGAATATCACTGCTCAAATTCTCATTAACAACAATAAGGCAAGCTTAGTAAAATATTAAATTTTTAAGTTTCTGTTCTACCATATTCCATCATCTTATTCAACTATTTTTATATAAAAATTATATAATATTACAAAGGTTTATATATAGATAATAATCATATATAATTAATGTATCTATAATAATATGATATTTTCTTATTTTAAAATATTTTTTTAATTATTAGATTCCAAGATTTACTGTTTGTTAAATCTTTTTTTATAGTTTTTAAACTTTCAATTTAGTTTATCCTATGAATGAATAGGATTATCAGATATGTTTATGTTAAAAATATTTTTTTATAGGAATGTGTAGATACTCTCATGCTCGTAGGAAACTGAAAAATGTTCTTATTAGTATGTTATAATTTATCCTCATGCTAAATGGAAACCTAAACAGTTCCAAGTGGTTTGTTGTAATTATTTATTATATAATCTGTTAATTAAGTTCTAAAAGTCTTTTAACAGAGAAATCAATTAAAGGTGAAAAATATGAAAATGCCTAAAGAAAAAAGAACTTACTGTCCACATTGTAAAAGACACACTATTCATGAAGTGCATACTTCCAAAAAGAGAAAAGCTAGTGAATTAAAATGGGGACAAAGACAATTCAGAAGAGTTACTGCAGGGTACAGAGGTTATCCAAGACCATTACCAGGTGGTAACAAGCCGGTTAAAAAATTAGATTTAAGATACAAATGTAAAGAATGTGGAAAATCCCACATCAGAAAATCTTTCAGAGTAGGAAAACCTGAATGGGTATCTAACTAGGTGATTTGTATGGCAAGTAATGGAAGAGGAAACTTTTTAAGAGTTAAATGTTTAGATTGTGATAATGAACAAATCATTTTCGATCGTGCAGCTTCTGATGTAAAATGTATCATCTGCGGTAAAACTATTGTAAAATCCCGTGGTGGAAAAGCTAAAATCATGGCTCACATCGATGAAGTTTTACAATAAGCTTAAAATTATTAATAGCCAATTACTATTCAACTAGCTATTTTAGTGAAATGTAATTGGTTGTTATGTGATCTTAGAATAAAGATTGGTTAAAATGATTATTTAAATTTTTAACCATATCTTAACTGTTTTTATTTCGGTGTTTTAATTGGTAAGAAAAAGTCAAGAATGGCCAGATGAAGGAGAACTTATTGTAGGAACCGTCTACAAAGTTGTAAACTATGGTGCATTTGCTAACTTGGAAGAATATGCAGGTAAGGAAGCTTTCATTCATATTTCTGAAGTTTCTTCTGGTTGGGTAAAGAATATTCGAGATCATGTAAGAGAGAATCAAAAGATTGTTGCTCGTGTTTTAAGAGTTAATCCTAAAAAAGGTCATGTGGATGCTTCTTTAAAAAGAATTAGAGAAGACCAAAGGACTAAAAAGATCCAGCAATGGAAAATTGAACAAAAAGCTGAAAAATTCCTTGAATTGGCTGCTAAATCTTTAGATAAAGACTTGGATACCGCTTACGATGAAGTGGGATATGAACTTATGGATATCTTTGGTGATATCTATGGTGCATTTGAAAGCGCTTCTGAAGAAGGAGCAGAAACTCTTACTGAAGAAGGAATTAGCCAAGAGTGGGCTGATGCCATAACTGAAGTTGCTGTAAAGAACATCCAACCGCCTGAAGTTCACATCAGTGGATATGTAGATATTAAAAACTACAACCCAAATGGTGTAGATGTAATTAGGGAAGCACTTATGGCAGCAGAAGCTGAAAATATTGAAGTTCAATGTGTTGGAGCTCCTCGTTACAGAATCACTGTAACTTCTACAGATTATTTGGTTGCTGAAAAGCAATTGAAGGAAGCAGCAGAAAAAGCTATTGCTATTGTAGAAGATGCAGATGGAACTGGAGAATTCTTACGTGAAATTGAAAATTAATTAGTGAATCAGATGAAAATGAAAATGAAGAAGTGTCCTGTTTGCAATATTTACACACTTAAACCTCAATGTCCAAATTGTGGAGGTGAATTGAAAGTGATTTACCCACCAAAATTTTCTGTTGAGGATAAGTATGGTAAATATCGTAGACAATTAAAAAAAGAGATGCTTAATAGGGAATAAGAAGTTTTTAATTGGCAAGCTATTGTTAGTTTTAAAACCATTATTCTATTTTTTATTTTTCTATTTTTATGGATTTTACGGTTACGATTATTTGATTTGCAATTATTTGATTACGATTATTTGATTATATTATAAAATGTTCTTAAAGGTGATCTTATGAGAACAACTCAATTTAAGGTATTAGAAGAAGTTAGTTTAAATAATCCTATATTTATTGAAGCACTTCCTGGAATCGGTCATGTAGGAAAATTAG
>NZ_JAFRJO010000004.1 GCF_017432245.1 Methanobrevibacter sp. | reverse complement strand
TAGTCTTTCAGCTGAATGTTTTCCATAGTTTCATGGAGGTCTTCATAAATGTATTTTGAAATTATTTCCATCCATGTTTTATCATCGTTGAATCTTAAAAATGCACCTGAAACTATGTCATAATTTCCTTTTTTTGCTAAATCGTATAGTTTTTCATATGTATCGAAAGGAAGAAAGTCATCAGCATCCATAAAGTGGACATATTCCCCTTTTACATGCTTCATGGCAAGATTTCTTGCAGAGCTGACTCCTTTATTTTCTTGGCAAAACAAGTGTATGTTATCGTAATCAAGAACGTATTTGTTTACTAGAAATCTTGCATTGTCAATTGAACCATCATCAACAATTATCACTTCAATATCTTCAAAGATGGTTTGGTTTATTAAAGAATCCATTGCTTCTTCAATGTAGTACTCACCATTGAAGAAAGGGAATATCACTGAAATTTTTGTCATAGTTTATCCTCTTTTAATTTTATCATCTTTAAATAAATTTTATTTTTTTAAGATCCTTTTCATTTTATTTACAGTTTTAACATCTTTTCTGTTTTCATATTCCTTTATTTTATTTTCCAATGACTTGTTTTTTTCAATAAGTTCATTTGTTTCCTTCTTCAATCGGTTTTCTTCTTCACTTAGTTTTTTTCTTTCCTTTTCTAGCTTGCTTTTTTCTTTGGATAGTTTTTTTCTTTCCTTTTCTAGCTTGCTTTTTTCTTTGGATAGTATTTTGCTTTCATTATTTAAATTTTCAATAGTTTCTATAGGATCATATCTTTTTAATTCAAGTGTAATTCTATTTCCAAAGTTTTTAAGATATATCCTATACTGTTCATTGATAAATTCATAATCTTCATCTAAATTGATTTTATTGAATTTTCCCCCAATAAAGAAATCCCATCTTTTAATAGGTGCTTTAAGAAAATCTCTATATGGTATTTGGATTGAAAATTCATATTTTCCAGAAATGGTTTCATC
This sequence comes from Methanobrevibacter sp., assembly GCF_017432245.1. Lineage (GTDB taxonomy): Archaea > Methanobacteriota > Methanobacteria > Methanobacteriales > Methanobacteriaceae > Methanobrevibacter. Next base: position 70,385 of record NZ_JAFRJO010000004.1, on the reverse strand, counting down.
ATAATCTATTGGATATTCATATTCTGAAAAGTCCAAATAATCGATTATTGAAGCATGGACATTTGTAGAGTTTGAAATTCCTTTTAGTTTGAAATATTCCCCATCTTTAAAAATCACTTCATTTATAAGATATTCTGCATCGTTTTTTTCTCTTTTGATTATTCTAATGTCACTGGCTCTTCCTCTAAGAACATCCACATCCCAATCATCAAATGAAAAATTCTTTCTAGTTCCAATTTTCAAATAATATTCCTTTTCGATTTCACCGGATTTAAAACTCATTATTATGCCGCTTTTTCCAAGATTTAATAGATTTGAAGGTATTCTAAACTGATATTTATCGATGTATTTAGAATCTAATAGGATATCCTCATAGTTTGAATTGACTATTTTTACATTTATTGTAAAATCATCAGTTTTTTCAAAGTATGGTATGTAATAATTGAATTTAATGACTATGTCATCACCATCTTTCGAGATATTGGTTGTGTAGATGTCTAAATCTCCATCCATTATATCAGTTCTAAAGTCAATATCCTTTTTATACTCTTCTTTAAGATTTTCAGGTAATTTAGGATTATGCCTATAGTTATTGGAAGTGTATAACAGCAAACTTTCCCAATCTTTATTTTTTAGCATTTTATACAAAACAGAATAATAGCTGCTTAAGTTTTCAGTAAATTCTTGTGGAATTAAATTATAAACTTCATAAATGTTTTCAAATAATTGTTCATGCTCCTTTTCAGGATAATCTTTTATGGTTTCAATGAAAAATGAAACATCTTTTGTTAACCATTTAAAATATTTTGTTCTCAAAACTTCTTTATTTTTAAAATTTGATTCTAAAAGTTCATTAACCGTATGAAAGACGTTTATTAAGTCATTTGTTCTTTGCATTGTAAATGATTGGGTAATTGAATCGTTTGATTCCCGTAATCTCCAACCGCAGATATAATTATCATATACACCGACTTTTTTTGTTTTTGCATAAATTTCAGTTGAAAAGATATTATCTTCAAAGGTGATTCCTTCAATAAACTTAATGTCGTTTTTCTCAAGGAATTCTCTTTTATATATTTTATTCCATACGAGCATATCCCATGTTAAATTTGGATAATTTTCAATATCCGTAAGCTCAACATCACCATCAATATCTTTAAAAACGAATTGTGGGGTATGATGTTTCCATGTTTTCTCTTCATTAAATCTTAAGTAATTGCCTATGCAAACATCAAGGTCATTTTTTTTAGCTAAATCATATAATTTTTCATAAGCATAAGGCAAGATGTAATCGTCAGAATCAAAGAAATGTATGTATTCTCCATTTATATATTTCATACCGCAATTTCTTGCAGAGCTTAATCCTCCATTCTCTTTACGAACTATTTTCACATTATCATAATTTTGTTCGTATTTTGATATGATAAATCTTGAATTGTCAGTTGATCCATCATCAACTATTATCACTTCAGTTTCGTCAAAAATTGTTTGATTAACAACTGAATCAATTGCCTCTTCAACATAATTTTCAACGTTATAAACAGGGATTATCACTGAAATTTTTGGTCTTTCCATATTTTCACATCAATAAAAGTTCATCAATTGATATTTTTTTAATGCATGTTTTCTCTTATCCTTTTTTGATATTTTTTTATGCATGTTTTCTCTTATCCTTTTTTGATATTTTTTTATGCATGTTTTCTCTTATCCTTCACTTTTCAAAATATATGTGAATTAAGAAATTTTGAATTGCAAAAATGAGCTTTCAAATAGCAATAACATATCTTATTTATATATTTATTCCACTATAAATAAACATTTTTGATTTTTTTTATTAATTTTTTTCATTATTTTTTTATCAGTATTTTTAATTCATTTTTATATTTCTAAATTATTTTTAACAGAGGATATTTTATAAAAAAATATAAATATTATCATTTTAAATCTTTATTTATGGCCAGAGTAAGATTAGAATATATAGATTTATTAAAGTTGTTGTCAATTCTATCCATTATCACCCTCCATGCATTCAAGGTATGGACACAAGCTGAAATAATGGGTATTAGAATCTATGGATTTACTGCATTGGTCAAGTTTGGTGTGCCTGTTTTTATAATGATTAGCGGAGCTCTATTGTTAAATAGAGAAATTGAGATTGGCTCTTTTTTAAAGAAAAAAGTCAATAGGATTGTATATCCATTCATATTCTTTTATATTCTCACATTCTTGTTTGTTTTCTTGAATCATCAGACTCATGAGCAAACACAAAACATTTTTGCATTCAGATGGTATTTTTGGATGATATTAGGTGTTTACTTGAGCATACCTGTTATAAACAAGTACATTTTACATTCTAAATTGAAAGAATTAGAGTATTTCATCATCTTATTCTTATTTGCAGCTGTATTCTATGAAATAACATATTACTTTGGAATCACACAGTACCTTTATTTAACCCTATTCCTATCTCCTTTAGGATATTTGGTTTTAGGTTATTACTTATCTAAGAAAGAGTTTAATATGAATGCAAATAAGATAATCACCCTTTCGATAATCATATTTGTTTTAACCACATTTTTAAAGTCATGTGGAATATGGGGTTATCTTCCATTTATTGAAAACTATGCCGCAAACACTTCCCCTATGCTATCTTCCTGGCTGGATGTTAGCTTTTTGCAGATAATTCAGGCGGCATCTATCTTTGTAGGGGTTAAGTATCTCTATCTTTCATCAAATGGAATTTACTCTCACATTAAGAAGTTTTTACAATCCAAGATCATTTCCAAATTTGTTCTTTCTGTAAGCAGAGCCAGTTATGGGATGTATTTGATGAATTTGATGCCTACACTTCTATTTTATTATTATCTCCAGCCATTGACTTTGACTGGAACCCAAGTATGTTTAACCATTATATTAGCTTCCTTAGCAACATTTTTCATCTCTTGGATAATTACTGTAATATTAGGTAAAATCCCATATATCAAAGTCTTGTCAGGATATTATTAGCATGGATTCTTAAATGTTATAAAAATAAAATAAAAAGCTATTTTTTTTAATGCTTAATCCTTAATCTATTTTTTTCATCTATTGGTTTTAGATGGATTTCAGTGGACTGGTTTAATCTATTTATATCATTAATTACATATTATAAATAAGAAATCTTATTTTCAATTTTTTAAAATTAATCTTATTTCATTTTTTTAAGGGGATTGTATGAAAACAAGGATAAGCGTTATTATTCCAGTATATAATGTCGAGGAATTTTTAAATGAGTGTGTCGACTCAGTGTTAGACCAATCAATTAATAATATGGAGCTAACAGATGGTTATGAAAGAAATTTACAAATCTTATTGATAGATGACGGCTCTACTGATGACAGTGCAATAATAGCTAAAAAATACGCTGAAAAATATGAAAATGTAGAATACATTTATGAAGAAAATCAGGGATTAGGTCATGCTAGAAATTATGGATGTGAGTTTGCAGAAGGGGATTATATCATTTTCCTCGATTCTGATGACCTTGTTAGGCCATATGCTTATGAAAACATGTACAAATTAGCTATTAAAAATAACAGCGACTTGGTTACTGGAGCTATTTGGCGTTTTAATTCAAAGGGTTATTGGAGATCCACCATTCATGAAATTGCTTTTTCCGGAAGTGAAGATTGTATACAAATCACTGATTTTCCAAAGATTATATATGACACAACATCCCCAAATAAATTAATCAAACGTAGCTTTTGGGATAAGTATGAGTTTAAGTTTCCAGAAGGAGTTTTATATGAGGATATACCAGTAACCATCCCAATGTTCTATCTTGCAAATAACATTTCCCTTGTTTATGAAAACTGTTACTTATGGAGGATTAGAGAGGGCATATCCAAATCAATCACACAGAATACCAATTCAAAGAAAAATTTGGTTGATAGATTGAATGCCATGTCATTAGTGGATGATTTCTTTAAGGAAAATGTCAACGATGAAACTTTGATTCATACCAAGGAAGCCAAATGGTTGAAAATTGATTTAATGATTTTCATAGATAAATTTAAAAGCATTAGTGAAGAGGAATCTGGGGAACTGATGGATATTCTTTGCGAATACATCAATAACAACATCAATCCGGAAAGCTTTAAGTACTTGAATGAAGTGGAGGAATTAAAATACAAATACTTATTGGAAAAGGATTTCAAGAACTTAGTGAACTTATTGAATTTTGACACTTACGAATTAAAAAATAAGGACTTATATTTAAAAGATTCCCATATAATGGCTGATTGCAATGATGATATGGTAGACTTTGATTCACTATGTTTGGATAAGTATGTTAAAGACGGAAAACTTGAAAAATATATTGTAAGTGTAGATTATAGGAAAGAAGCTATTGAAATAAAAGGGTTTATGGCAATACCTGGTTTAAAGGATGATAGCTTTGAGGATAGGAAATACTCATTTAATTTAGTAAACCTAAATAGCCAAAAAAAGATTCCTCTAGAATATGAAGATATCATCATTAATAATATTTCTTCCTTTAATTTCCCTTTTAAAGAAAGTTTTTCCTATGCTGCATCAGGTTATAAAATTTCCATTCCTTATTCTATTTTAAACGACAATCCTGATTTCTCAGGTGAAAACAGAATTTCAGTTTCTTTCACTCAAGATGGAATTACACATAATGTATTTTCAGGGTTCGCTAGAAATGATGTAAAAAGATCAAGTGATTTAAGGGCTAACATTAAAGAAGATACTTATTTCATTATCAAATATGATTTAAATAATGATGTAATTATTGATATGCATCATTTGGAGCATCTATATGATAAAATCACTGCTGAAGATAATAAGCTTTGCATTTACAGCCCAGAGAATTATGGAAATGTGAATTTATATTATGAAAAGGATTCCATAAACGATGAAATTATCATCCCATTTGATTATGATGAAGAAAAGAAATGCTATTGTCTTGATATTGATAAAATACTTCCTTATGAAGGAAGGATTCTTTATGATAATGGCTTGCCTCTTGTTCATAATGACAAGAAATTGATTTTCTTGCACTCAAATAAAGGTCAATGCATTTTAAATACTCTCAGAGACTATAACTATGACATTTTTATGAGCAAGAATATTTCTGTCATTGAGGATAAGATTAATAGGGAGGAACAGACCCTTAATTTTAAGGCAAAATTATACTCTTCTGAAGAAATTGAAGGAAAAGATGCAAAAATCAGGCTTTTCCTTAAAGATGAAAAAACTAATCAAAATTCCTATCTACTTGATGGAAAATACATAAAGGAATCAAATGAAGCAGAATTCAATATCAATCTTTTTGATGAAAGTTTAATGAAACATCTTTATCAAGGAAAACGTGATTTCTATATAGAATATAATTTTGGAGATACAGTTTTTTCAACATTATTGTATTCACTCAAACAATTTGACTATAAGTATGGTACCAGATTTAAAGCATATCATATTTATCGTGGTTTTGACAGCACTTTGCGTATTAGAGTAAGCAAAAGGAACTTAATATTTGACAATAAATACTATAAAAAATATGATTTGACACCAAAATTGTATAAATTATTTAAATTATTGCCATTAAAGAAAAAAACTATCATGTTTGAATCAATGTGGGGTACAAAATACAGTTGCAGTCCAAGATACCTTTATGAGTACATTGATGAAAATCATCCTGATTATGAGTGTATTTGGTCTTTAGATGATGAGGATTTCCCAATCAATGGAAACGGTATTAAAGTTAGAAGAAATGGCTTGAAATATTTCTATTATTTGGCAAGATCAAAGTATTTCGTTGATAATGTTAACTTTGCAAACAATTTCGAAAAGAGAAACGGTCAAGTGTATATACAAACAATGCATGGAACTCCACTTAAAACATTAGGATTAGATGTAGCTGGCGAGTTTCCTAACAAGAAAGCGGAAAAAGAGTTCATTGAAAGATGTGACCGTTGGGATTATTTGACTGTACAAAGTGATTTTGTTGCAGATATTTCTAAAAGTTGTTTTGATTACAAGAAAGAATTTTTAAAATATGGATATCCAAGAACAGATATTCTATACACTAGGAACAATGAAAAGGACATTGCTGAAATCAAAAGGAAATTAGGTATTCCAACAGACAAAAAAGTTATTCTATATGCTCCAACATGGAGACTAATGCATCAATTTGATTTAAGAATTGACTTGGATTCATTTAGAAAATCATTGTCTGATGAGTATGTCTTGGTACTTAGGTTACATCATTATTCCGTCAAAGGTTGGAAGCAACCAAAACAGGATGATTTTATATACGATTTAACAAGTTATGAGTCAATTGAAGAATTATATTTAATATCCGATATACTCATTACCGATTATTCCTCTGTAATGTTTGATTATGCTTTATTGGATAGGCCAATACTTCTATTTACATATGATTTGGAAGTTTATAGGGATAAGCTCAGAGGATTATATGTGGACATTGAAGAAAACAGGCCTGGACCTATGCTATTCAATTCTGATGAATTGGAAGATGCAATTGTCAATATTGATCAAACTGAAAAAGAAACAGCTTATCTTAGAGAGAAATTCAAAGAAAAATTCCTTCAGTATGAATGTGAAAATTCATCAGAAAAGATTTTCAATGATATGATAAGCAAAAAGAAAAGAAAATAAAATTTAAATCTCTTGTTTTCTTATCAATTTCTTTCTCTTTCTTTTTCCTTTTTTTTAAATATCATCTTCTTCCTTTTTTTTTAAAATATTATCTTTTTATCTTTCCTTTTTTTAACTATTATCTTTTCTATTTTTTATTTTTCCATTCTTATTTTTTATCTTTTTTTTAAAAAATCTTAATTTTTTCACTTGCTAGTATTACAAAAATAAGAAAAATTTAAAATAGTTAATAATTAAATATATAAATATTGAAAACTTTATCTCATATAGTTTTCATACTTGAGGTGTTTTATGTTAAACAAATTTTTTAAATTAGATGAAAATAATACTGATCTAAAAACTGAGTTACTTGCTGGTTTAACCACCTTTTTAGCAATGGCTTACATTTTAGGTGTAAACCCTACTATGCTTGCTGAAGGTGGAATGCCTGCAACAGGAGTATTTTTCGCAACTGCTCTTGCTTCAGGGGTCTCTTGTATCATCATGGGTCTTATTTCCAAATACCCTGTTGGTCTTGCTCCTGGTATGGGTATGAATGCATTGTTTACCTATACAATTATTTTAACTATGGGTAACACTTGGGAAACTGCACTTGCAGCTGTATTTGTTTCAAGTATAATCTTTTTATTAATTACCATTTCCGGTTTAAGGGAAGCTATTCTCAACGCACTTCCATTTGACTTAAAATTAGCAATTGGTGCTGGTATTGGTTTCTTCTTAGCATTTATCGGATTGAAAGGTGCTGGAATTATCGTAGCTGACCCTGCTACTTTAGTAGGTATGGGTTCCATCTTATCCGCTCCTGCACTTTTAGCAGTAATTGGTATTTTACTTACCTTAATCTTATACATTAAGAAAGTACCTGCAGCTGTATTCCTTGGTTTAGTAATAACTGCAATTTTAGGTGTAATCTTTACATTAGCTGGTTTCGGAGCTGGAGATCCTATAATGCCTGCTATCCCTGCAGAATTCATTTCATTTAGTTTTGACACTTCTGTGGTTGGTGCATTTGCAACTGGATTTACCCAATTGTTCTCCAACATCCCTAACTTAATCATGATCTTATTCTCTTTATTATTCGTGACTTTCTTTGATACTACTGGAACCTTGATTCCTTTAGCAAATCAATGTGGTTTCGTTGATGAAGAAGGTAATGCTGATGGTATTGACAGAGCTTTCCTCGGTGACGCTATCAGTGGAATCATTGGTGCTATTTTAGGTACTTCAACCTTAACCGCATACGTAGAAAGTGCAACCGGTATCGGTCTTGGTGGTAGAACTGGATTAACCGCTGTATTCACCGGTATCTTCTTCTTACTCGCACTTATCTTTGCTCCTACTGTTTTAGCATTGTTTACTTCTTCTGTAACTGCTGCAGCATTAGTAATTGTAGGTATCTTAATGATCGTACAATTAAAAGAAGTGGACTGGGACAACATGGTTGTAGCTGCTTCCGTATTCATGACAATCATCATGATGCTTTTAACCTACTCCATTTCCTTAGGTATCGCATGGGGATTCGTCACTTACGCTATTGCAGCAATTGCTACCGGTAAAGCAAAAGAGTTCAGTTGGATTATGTGGATTATGGTTATCATATTCGCATTATACGTATTCTTCGGACTCTAGTTTTAAGTAACAATATTCTTTGAACTTGGTTCATAGAATGATAAAATTGGTTATCACTTATGTGATAACTATTTTTCTTTTTTTTGAACATATTTTTCTTTTTTGATTTTAGAATGTTTAAATAAATTAATTTTTAAATAAACTATTAAATACTTCAAATATTGCACAGCTTTAAAATAGGATTATTTATATTAAATTGGGATTTTTATGGTTGAAATAAAAAGAATTAAATATTTAGATACATTAAAAGCTTTTGCTATAATGGGAATAGTATTTTTGCACTGTTTTACCTTATGGAATCCCATATTAGTTCATGGTATAAATATGTTCAAACTTAATCAGATTGCCCGTCTAGGAGTTCCTATATTTGTTATGGTTAGTGGAGCACTTCTTTTAGGTCGGGATGAGGATATAAAACTTTTTTTTAAGAAAAGATTTGTTCGTGTTTGCTATCCCTTATTATTTTTTATTCCATTTACTTATATTCTAAATATTGAGCCAAATCCTTTGATGGCATATTGGTTTTGTTGGATGATAATAGGCGCTTATTTGGCAATTCCATTTATTTCAAAAATTATAAATCATTCTTCAATTGTTGAAATTGAGTATTTTCTAATAATTTTTTTATTTGCAATTATCTTTTATCAAATTATGCAAACCATTGATTATAAATTTGCTCTGGATTTAAACTTCTTTATCACTCCAGTTTCTTATTTAATATTTGGTTATTATTTATCAAAGAAAGAGTTTGCTTTATCTCCTTCAAAAATAATAATTATTTCAACTATAGTTTTTATAATTTCAACTCTTATAAAAATGAAATTAGGTAACTTCTGGGATGTTTATCCTAAAATTAATATGTATAGTGCACTGGATTTTAGCATATTCCAAGTATTGCAAGCAAGTTCATTTTTCTTAATTGTTAGATATATCTATAGTGATGGGGAAAATATTTTTACAAATATTAAAAAGTTACTAGAAAAAGAAATCATTAATAAGATTATTTTATCTATTAGCAGATCTAGTTATGGAATTTATTTAGTTCATATGCTATTTGTTATGGGAATTTATAGGCCATTTGCTAAGACAGCGCAATTAACTGGTTCTCAAATGTTTGTATATTGTGTTTTCGCTTTTTTCTTCGCATTCATTGCTTCATGGATTATAACATTAATTTTAAGCAGAATCCCATATATCAATAAAATATCTGGCTATGGATAATTGAAGTTTCATATGTTTAAATCTCAAAGGGTATTTCTATTTTTATTTTTTTAAGAAAAAGAAATTTATGCATACTAAGTATTTATAATTAATATTTCATCTATGATAATATATTTTTAAAAAAATAACAAGATTTATACATTCTTAAAACATAATAAATATATTATACTATTTTAAATTCCTATGGGATTTTAAATCAATTCATTTAAAGAGGTGAAAATGTGTCTTGGCTAGCAGTGATTTTAGTCTTTTTGCTTGCTTCAATCAAAACAACTACAAATTCCAATAAATCAGTTTCCGTTGTTATTCCTGCATATAATGAAGAAGCTACTGTTGCTGAAGTGGTAAGTGTAGCTCGCAAGTTATCTTATGTAGATGAAGTTATAGTTGTTGACGATGGATCAACTGACAGAACTGTTGAAGAGGCGGAAAGTGCTGGAGCTACAGTAATAAGCCACATAATGAACGAAGGTAAAGGTTCAGCTATTAAAACAGGTTTTAAAAATTCTCATGGGGATATTGTAGCATTTATTGATGCAGATGTTTCTAATTTTACTTCAGAAAAGATCGATAAGATCATTAGGCCGATTCTAGAGGATAGAACTGACATTACCAAAACCAAGTTTGCAAGGGAAAGCGGTCGTGTAACAGAGCTTACCGCAAAGCCTCTTTTAGGATTTTTCTTCCCTGAACTTAATTATGAACAGCCTTTAAGCGGTCAATTTGCAGGTAAACGTTCTGCATTGAATAAAATAAGATTTGAAAAGGATTACGGGGTGGATGTTGGTATTGTACTGGATGCTGATGTTCATGGAATCAAGATTTTGGAAGTTGATATTGGAGACATTTGTCATGACATGTCTCCCCTTGCCGATTTAAACAGGATGGCTAATGAAGTTGTCAGAACCATTATTGACAGGGCTGTAGAGTATGGCCGTGTTACAATGATGGATAAATTGGGAAACTATATTAGAATGGCTATTATGGGTTTGTCCTTTATCATTTTAGGCCTTTTCATGATATTCTTTGTGCCATTCATACCTGTTTTTGTCTCAGTATTTATTGCATTTATTGGTATAGTGCTGACAGTTCTTTACTTCATAAAAATAATAAAAAGATCCATACCTATTCTAAAGAAAAGCAATACTCGGGCATCATTGCAATCTTTCATTAGAATGCACTTCCCATTGATTGTAGCAGGATTGATTTTAATATTGATGCTTTCAACATTCTTATCTGCAGCAAGCTTTGATGATGGAAAAATCTCTGTAGAGCTTACTTCAAGAAACTTTGTTTACGCCCCCGCTGACCATAACCAGCAAACCATTTCTGTTAGAGGGCCATATACCATTGACAGTGCTTTAGAGAATGAAACAGACATGTTAAGAATTCCTGATGATGCATTAAGCACATTGGAAATGACTGTAAATGATACGATGATTATAGATGGCAAGTCATATGAAGTAAACGGTACAAAAGAAGGGGATAGCGGAAACAGATTCAGATTGCCATCAAAGGTAAAACGTGAATTGGGTCTCTCTGATGGTGAGGTTATACCTAACAGTCGCTTAACAGAAGTTTTCCAAGGAATAACCGTAAAGCATATCATACAATTCAATAACTTGAGTGATGTAATGGAAGGGTTCGTGGAATTTGACATCAGTCCAAAATCTACAAATGCGACCTTCTTTAACTTGACTTTAGATAATGAATCCATCCTATCTTCAGTTGGAAACTTTAAAAACGATTCCAGCTATTCAATTTCATATGATGGAAACATAATGTGCACATTTGATTATGATGATGTGAAAAATGGAAATCTCACATTCAGTTTTGATGGGAAGGATGGAATGATAGAATTCGAGAATAGAAACAGCACTTCAATCAGAAACTACGTTACAAGCGATAGGGATTCATTTGTTCAGTTAACATCACTTGAATAACATTAACATTTATTAAATTACTTATCTTAAATTTTTATATTATTTATAGGGATTATAATGGAAATCACAGGAATTGTCACAACAGGATTGGGAAAGGCAGCATATTTTTTAGGCCAGGATTTTTATAAGGACCAATTTAGGGAAAAATGCGGATTCACCCCATTTCCTGGAACCTTAAACCTCATTGTGGAAGAGGATAAGCTTGAGGATATAAGATTAATGAAAAACAGTTGCAAGAATCTTATAAAGCCAGATCAAGGATTCGGTGCAGTAAGGTATATTAAAGCTCATCTAAACAAGGACATTGAAGGAGCCATTGTATTTCCAGACAAAACCACACATGATGAGAATTATTTGGAATTCATATCCAAGGACAAGTTAAGGGACAAATACAATTTCAAGGATGGAGATGAAGTGACATTAACCATTGATATTTGATTTTTATTAGGAATTTTTTAAATAAGGGGGTAATTCATGTCAGGTATAGAAGATTTCATAAATCAATTTAATGAAATGAACATCATCAAAAGAATTATAGTTGGATGCTGTGCAGTTTATTTGATTCTAATGATAATCACTCTTTTAGGCCATGTGGTTTTAGGAATTCCATGGGATTCATATACAGAGGAATCACCAACTGATTACACTGATTTTGTAGACTTGGACCTTGATGGAAATGGCGGTTTGAGTTTTGATGAAGTTAGATATTATGATCATAATTCAGAATTCACCGTTTCAGATTCAGACTTATACAGCATCTTTGAGCGTTGCGATAAGAATGGCAATGGATTGCTTATTGGCGGTGAGTATGACCATTATGTAATTAGTGTGAAAAATCATCTTAGTGATTTGAAGTCACAAAAGGAGAAAGCTCAAAGGGAAGCTCAAGAGAGAGCTAAAAATTCCAAATCCTCATCCTCATCCAATGATAACCCATTCGCATTAAGAAGTGGAAGTTCAGGTGATGGAGATGGTGCTGAAACATGTCCAAACTGTGGAAGTGAAGCTGTTTATTCAACTGGTAGCGGTTATAGATGTGCTGAATGTGGCTATTCCATAAACAATCCAGATGACTTGAACTTAAATTATGAAGAGGGTTATTATGAATTAACACTCCCTTCGTTTATTTATTCCAAAAATAAGGTTTAAATAGTAAATTTTCAATATTTACTATTATTCTATTTTTTTAATTTTTAAAATCACAGCTATTGTTTTATCTATCTATTTTTTAAAATAAGCATAATTAATTATTCATACTTTTTCAATAGCTCTCTGTAATTTCCAATTTGCAATTCAAGACTGGTTATGGTAGCATTATTGTCCTTAGCCAATTGCTTCGCAGATTCAATCATCTCCTCAATGGTCTTATCCTGCTTTTCTATAATTGAATCCTTTTGGGAGAGAAGATTGTCATATGTTCTTGTTATCTTCTTAAGCTGCAATTCCAAATTGTCAGTATTGCTTTTGACCTGCTCCTTATAGTCATTGATTAGGCTTCTGAGATAGTTGATTTGATCCTGCTTGTCATCAATGATAGCTATTTTCTCATTGATTTTCTTCTCCAAGTCATCCATCTCTTTCATTCTGGACTTTTCATAGTTGATTTCATTCTTTAGCTTCAAGTCAAGCTTTTCCTTTTCAAATTTGTATTTAATGAGGGTGTTGTTGAGATTGTTGATCTTTTGATCCTTTTCATCTATCTTTTGGCTGTATTCATCAATTTCCACAGTCTTCAATTCCAAATCGTTTCTGATGTCTTCTATCTTTTCATCCTTCAAGGATAACTCGTACTCCAATTCCTGAATTTGCTCATTTTTGATTTCAAGCTCTTCCTTCAAAGTCTTGATTTCATTGAGCAGTTTTTTGTTTTGATTGGAATTGTTGTTCCTGTTTCTCTTTTTGGAATTGTTCTGTTTATTTGATGAATTTTCGCTCATATTAACCCTCTACAAAATTTAAATCATGAAAAAAAGAAAAATCAATTAATTTAATAAAAAAATAAAAAAAGTAAGTTAATAGCTAATAATAGCTATTGGTTGTTTTAAACTTATTTAGCATACTCAAATGCAGCCATTGCCTGAACGATTTTTGCATCGTCTTGAGGTTTTGCCTGCAATTGCAATCCTACAGGAATGCCATCAACTTCACCAGCCTTTACGCTTGCAGCTGGAATACCTGCCAAGTTAGCAATTACGGTAAGCACATCGTATGCATACATTTCCATAGGCTCTAACTTTTCACCTAATTTGTGTGGCAATTTAGGAACGGTTGGACCTACAATCAAGTCCACTCCTTCAAGCATTTCATTGATTTCATTTCTAATGACTGTTCTTGCTTGAAGAGCTTTTTGATAGTATTTGCCGCTGAATTCCTTTTGTGAAATGTATGAACCCATTTGGATTCTTCTGAGAACTTCCTCACCACATACCTCTTCGATTCTGGAACCGTATTTTCTTCCATCGTATTTTCTGGTTGCAGAGAAGAATTCAACATAGTTTATAAGATAGTATGTAGGAAGACAAATGTCAATGTAGTTGAAACTCAATTCCACTACTTCTGCACCTAATTCCTCTAGCTTTGCAACGGATTCATCAATGATTGCATTGATTTCATCATTGGTTACTTCCTTGAACTGCTTACAGGTAGCTATTTTCATTCCTGTCAATGGCTTTTCAGCATCTTTGACAGACTCAGCTATTTCAGTGAAGTTTGGAGCGTCCCATTTCAATGTTGTACATTCGGTTGGGTCATATCCAACAATAGTGTCTAAAGCAAGGGTGATTCCAGTGATGTCACGGGCCATAGGACCGATTTGGTCTAAACTCATTGACAAGTCAAGCAATCCTTGTCTTGAAACAGCACCATAGGTAGGTTTCATACCTAAGACTCCACAGTGGGAAGATGGGTTTCTGATTGATCCACCAGTGTCGGAACCGATTGCAATGTCACACATTCCAGATGCCACTGCTGCTGCACTTCCTCCACTTGAACCACCAGGGATTCTTCCAGGTGCTGCTGGGTTGTTTACAGCTCCATAGTATGAGGTTTCAGTTGAACTTCCTGCTGCAAATTCATCCATGTTGTTTATTCCTATGATGATTCCGTCTTCAGCCTTGATTTTCTTAACTACAGTTGCATCATAGCTTCCGATATAATCCTCTAAGGTTTTGGATGCAGCAGATATGATAAAGTCTTCTACATTTATGTTAGCCTTAATACCAAACACTAAACCAGCAAGAGCTCCGACTTCTTCTCCAGCCTTTATTTTAGCATCAATCTCTTCTGCTTTAGCGATAGCTTGTTCTTTGTTTAATTCAAGAAAAGCGTTAATGTCATCGTTCTTTTCTTCAATAACCTTAATGTAAGCTTCTACATTTTCCTTTGCAGTAATTTCTTGATTTTTAATTGCATTTAATTTTTCAAGGATATTCATTAAAACACCTTACTTTATTTTAAAACATTGTAATTATGATTAAGTAATCTTTGATAATCAAATCATATTATATCAAATATTTCAATAAATTTTGATAATGATTTTTTTATATAATAATATAATTATATTTTTCAAGTTATATAAACTATTAGTTAGGATATAAGTTAGGATTAAGTTAGGATATAAGTTAGAATAAGTAGTTATACCTATTGGATATTTTTCAATGATTTCAATGCCTTTTTAGACCACTCAGCATCCATTAACATAGCCCTGCCAATGCCAATAAGGTCACAGTATCCCTCTTTCAGCAGATTTTCAGCATCTTTTGCTTTTTTCACACCTCCAGTAAGAATCACTGGAACTGAAGATGATTCCTTAGCTATTTTACTAAGTTCCTTAAAGTATCCTGGCTCTTTGCTGTATGGATTTCTGGATCTGCATAGCCCGCCGCTAATGTCAATTAAATCTACCCCTGAATCTATGAATGATTGGACAGCAAAAGGAATTTCCTCCAATTTGCTTCCTCCCTCCAAATAATCATATGCGCCAAAGCGAATGGCTACAATATAGTCTTCACCTACAGATGCACGAACTTCCTGAATGATTTCATTAGCCAATCTCAAACGATTTTCAAGATTTCCCCCATACTCATCAGTTCTTTTATTTGTGTAAGGTGAATAGAAATGAGTCAATAGGTATTCATGGGCCGCATGTATTTCCACACCGTCAAAGCCAGCTTTTTTAGTTCTTATAGCGGCTTTTGCGAAATCCTCTTTTACCTTTTCAATATCCTCTTTAGTCATGGAATTTATGTTTATCCAATCCCTTGAAATTCTCTCTTTCCCGCCATGATTTAATTGGGCTATTGCAAAGCAATTTTTCTTATGAATGGCTTCTGTCAAATTTCTATAAGATTCAATAACAGAATCATCAGCCATAGAAAGCTGTTTTGGGGTTGATTTTCCTTCAATGGAAACATATGCGTGTTCAACTATTATAAGCCCTGTACATTCTGCTCTCAAGCGATAATATTCTATAAGATTTTCTGTCACCTTTCCATCAGCACTGCCTTCCCTAGCCATAGGAGGCATGACTATACGATTTCTAAGGGTAATGTTTTTTAATTTCAATTCCTCATCAATCAACATTTTTTCACACACTATCTTTTTAAAAAATCATTTTAATTACAAATTCATTTTTTTAAATTGTTATTCAATAAATTAATATATTACTAATCTATAATTATAATTATTATTAATTTGAGCTGATATGATGACTAAAAAAGCTATTGTATTTGATAACTCCGGAACATTATTAGAAAGGTTTAGGGTTATAAAGAATGTGTCTACTGGCGAATTTATCACTCATGTGAACTCTTTGGATTTGATAGACAGCTATTTGAATGCAGCACTTGTTGTTCTTCAATTCAACACAAATCGTCTCAATGAATTGGATCCAAATACCTTGATAAGTGATTTTGTATTGGAAAACAATATAGATTTTGACATCAGCTATTATTCTACAGAGGTTTCCAAAGAGAAAATTACTTCAATTCTTGAAAAGGATACTGCTGTGATAAAGGACATTACAGATACATTCCCTCTTTTAGCCGAAAGGGTTCCTAATATGGAATTATGCAATGGTTCAGCAGTCATTATAGACATTGCAGAGGAAAGAATTGCATTCACAATAACATCTGCAGGCCAATTATTCAGTGGCGTTAAGGATACAATAGCCAAGCTTCAGGATAAGGATATAGAAGTTTTCATAGCTTCAGGAGACAGATCAGGAGCTATCAAAAGACTTGCAAACATTACAGGAATACCTGAAGACCATGCATTTGCAACTGCAAGTACGCATAGAAAAGCTGAAATTGTGGCTAATCTTCAGGATGAAGGGTATAAGGTCATGATGGTTGGTGATGGCCCAAATGACATTTTAGCATTTGAGCAAGCTGATACAGCTATTCTTACAACTGAACAGAAAGATGGTGATTTCCCTGATAAACTAAAAGGGTATGCAGATTTTGTAATTGAAGACATTAGCGAAGTTCTTCAAATAGATTTCTAGTCAAAATCTTCAATCTTTTTTCAATTATTTTCTTTTTTATTATTCTATTTATTTTCGCTTAAGAAATCTTCAATCACTTTTTTACTTTTCATTACATTATCGAAATTATTCAATTCGATAATTCCATGCTTCACATGCTTCAACAGATTCAAGTCAAGAGTTCCGTCACCTACTGCCTGGTGCTTATCCTTTATCCCATCATTGTCATTTATATGGTTATATAGGATATTAGGAATCTTGAAGAAACTTTCTTGATCTTCACAAGTATTGACATGACCTAAATCTATTGTAATGTTGCAACCGGTCTCATTGGTGAGGTTTTCCAATTCATAAGCACGGTTTCCAAGATAGGAAAAACGTTCTGGCATGTTTTCTATGGATATTTTTGCTTCCTTGTCTTCAGCATAGGCCACAAGTTCATGGGTGGATTCTGTAAGGAACTCAAGTGCCATGTCCCTTAGGTATTTTTCAGGCCTTCCTATTTTACCAGGATGGGCTGTTATGCCTATAGCACCTATCTCATCTGCAAGGTCAAGGCAATCCTTTGTCTGTTTCACAGATTCCTTACGAATTCCTGTATTTAAGCTTGCAAGGTTTATGTCAACATTTACTGCATGCATATAGACATCCAAGTCATATGAGTGAAACACTTCTGTGATTTCCTTTTTTCCAAGCATTTCATCTGGTCTGTATGGACCTTCAGCCAAGAGTTCAACACTATCAAAGCCCTTTTCTACTGCCATATCAAGCATTTCATTTACATCTTTCATGAAAAGTGAAAGAAGTGAAAATCCTAATTTCATTTTAATCCCCGTGTTTTAATTTTAGTTAGCTATTTTTAAATTAATATAAAATTTGTTAATCTTCTTAATTGATAGATAAAGGAATCCATTTAAAAACAGATTCCAATCATCTACCAATCCTTTGATTTATTGATGTTAAGTGGATAATCATAATTCTAAATCATGTAAGTATCTTACAAATGATTAAACAATGTCCAGATTTCAGGATACTTTTCAGCTATTGCAGCATCTATCAAGTTTGATGCTTCACTGCTTATGCTGAATTCAGGTTCGGTTTTTCTCAAGTACCTTAGTACAGCCGCTGATCTTGCAGACCATAAAGTGATTCTTGGATTATTTTCCACAGTTTCGATGACTTCATCTATCAGTTTCTCCTCTTTTTCTGAAAGAAGACTACCAACTTCTTTTAAATCATCTGAAGCTTTAATTATTTCACTAGTTGCATCACTTTCTTCATTTAAATTAACTGTAGAATCAATTATTTCTACACTTTTTTCTGAGCTGATTTTTTCTTCATCTTTTGCACCATTTTCTGGTGGTTTCTCATCATCATTGAAGAAAACATTTGTGTACTCTGAACTTTCTTCTACTTTTTCCTCTTCAACATCTGCTGATTTTTCTAAAACTTGAAGTTCATCTTCACCATCGAATTCCTCTTCAACTTCTTCAACCAGTTCTTCAAATGTTTTTGATTCCTCTTCGGATTCCCTTAACATATCCTCAAGACTGATGCCTTCTTCAAAATCTTTCTCTTCTATTTTTGGAATCAATGAATCCAATCCTCTTCCTAATCCTGTATTCTTTTCCTTTTTAGCCATTTCATCAAACCCTTTCGTGTTATATAAAAATCATTATTGTAATCATCAAGTATCATATTCCTATTTTAATTCAATAACTCTCTTTCTCTTTCTATTTTTTATTTTTCAGTTTCCATCCCTTTCCAATATTTCCTTAGCAAGTTTCAAGTAAGCTATTGCACCTTTGCTTTCTGGATCATAGACAATACATGGTTTTCCATAACTTGGAGCTTCTGCCAAACGTATGTTTCTTGGAATGACTGTATTGAATACGTATTCCTTGTCCTTGAAGTATTTTTTTAGCTCGGAATAGACTTCCCTTCCTAATCTGGTTCTTGCATCATACAATGTTAGAAGTATTCCCTTGATTGGTGTCGGGCTTCTTAATCTTGTTTCCACAAGTTTGATTGTATTCATCAGGTCGGCCAATCCTTCAAGTGCAAAATATTCAGCTTGAATCGGTATCAATACGCTGTCTGCAGCTATTAGTGAATTTATTGTTATTATTCCAAGAGATGGTGGCAAGTCTATTATAATGTAATCAAAGATGCCTTTAATAGGTTCAAGCAAGTTCTTTAAAGCTATATGATAGTTAGCTTCCTTGCTTAATTCCACTTCAATACCGCTTAAGTCGATATTGCTTGGAAGTATGAATAGGTTTTCAATTTTTGTTGGAATTGTAGCTTTTTGAACACTGCATTCGTTTACTAAAGCAGTGTATACTGTCTTCTTGATTTCTGTTTTATTAATTCCAAAACTTGTTGTAGCGTTAGCTTGCGGATCCATATCGACTACAAGGACGGCCTTTCCCATAGCTGCAAGTGATGTTGCCAAATTAACTACAGTTGTAGTCTTCCCACATCCGCCTTTTTGATTCATTACGGCAATAGTTTCTCCCATTATATTAATTCTCCTTAGTATTTTTTCTTAAAATAAAGTGATTTCTTAAATTTTATAACTTATAATGAATAACTTGGAATAACTTAGAAGTTTTTTCTTAAAACTTATTTGTTATTATTTGTAAGTTATTACTTCCTAGTTATTACTTATATATTATAATTTATAAGTTATACTATATAAGTTTTAAGTTATATCTTATTACTTTTACTTTATAATTTATCATTTATAAGTTTTTATTTTTAAGTTATTTCTTATATTTTATAAGTTATTAGTTATAACTTATAACTTATAACTAAAAATTATCATAAAAAAAAATAATAGAATGGAAATCTATTTGGAGTTTTCCATAGATCCATCCATATAACTTGCGTAACCTTTAAAGTCCATTAAACCATGGCCTGAGAAGTTAACAACAATGGTTTTTTCTTCACCAGTTTCCTTACATTTTTTAGCTTCATCAATAGCTGCCTTGATTGCATGGTTTGTTTCAGGTGCTGGAATGACTCCTTCACACAATGCAAACATTTTACCTGCTGCAAATACATCTCTTTGGTGAACAGCAACTGGATTGATGTAGCCTAAGTCTCTAAGCAAGGACACTTGTGTGTTCATACCGTGGTATCTAAGTCCACCTGCATGTACAGAAGGAGCAACGAAGTTGTGTCCTAATGTAAACATCTTCAAGAGAGGAGTGAATCCCACTTCATCACCAAAGTCGTATCTGTATTCTCCTTGAGTCAATGTAGGGCATGCAGAAGGTTCTACAGCTATGAATTCAGTGTCGGTGTTACCTTGAATCTTGTCTTTAATGAATGGGAACAAGGATCCTCCAAAGTTACTTCCTCCACCAACACAAGCAATCATTGTGTCTGGCTCTTCTTCAACTTTTTCCAATTGAATCTTGATTTCTTGACCAATTGTGGTTTGATGCAAGATAACGTGGTTCAATACACTTCCTAAGGTGTATTTTACTTTATCATCAGTTAAAGCATCTTCTACAGCTTCAGAAATAGCTATTCCAAGGGAACCTGGAGTGTCTGGATGTTCTGCAAGAACTTTCCTTCCTACTTCAGTATTTTCACTTGGGGAAGCATGAACCTCTCCATCATACAATTGCATGATAGTTTTTCTGAAAGGCTTTTGGTCATATGAAACCCTTACCATGTATACGGTACAATCGATTCCCATCATGGAAGCTGCAAGGGATAAAGCAGTACCCCATTGCCCTGCACCGGTTTCTGTGGTAATTCTTTCAATACCTTCCTTTTTAGCATAGTATGCCTGAGCTATTGCACTGTTTAGCTTGTGACTTCCAGTAGGAGAAGTGTCTTCCCGCTTATAATAGATTTTTGCAGGCGTATTAAGTTTTTCTTCAAGTCCTTTTGCTCTAACTAAAGGAGTAGGTCTTCCTAATCTTTGGTAGAGTTCTCTTACCTCTTTTGGGATACTTATGTATCTGTCAGTAGCGAACTCTTGATTAAGACATTCGTTTACGAATATTTGAGGCAATGTGCCTATTTGATCTTTTCCTTCACTGTTTTTAGGAGCAGGAAGTTCTACAGGTAAATCAGCGTTAATATTATACCATTTGGTTGGTACTTCATCGTTAGTTAAATCAATTCTATATTGCATATTATCACATTTTGTTTTTTAAATAATCTTTTTGTAAAAATTTTCTTAAGATTGTAATAAGATTGTAATCTTAATCGTTCTGTACTAATATTATGTATAATGAACTATATAAAGCTTTGTAGTACATATTTGTACATTATAGTATTTAAAATAAAATATTTTTCTTAGTTTTTCAGAGTTCTTTTCAAGCTTTTTCAAGATTTATAAAAAACTTAAATATTTTTAAAACAAATAGAAAACTATGAAAATTTTAGCTATTGATGTAGGAACTGGCACAGAAGACGTTTTATTGTATGACAGTGAAAAAGAGATTGAAAATTCAATGAAATTGGTTATTCCCTCTCCTCATTTAACCATTGGCCAGATGATATCTGAATGTGAAAGTGACATTTATTTTGATGGTGTCATCATGGGTGGAGGAAAGATCAAGGATAGATGCCTTGAGCATATGGAAAAAGGATATAAGATTGCTTTCGAGGATTTGGCAGCAAGAACAATCCGTGACAATATAGAACAGGTAAAGTCATATGGATTTGAAATAGCAGAGGACAATGCATACGAAAACGATTCAAGCTATTCAAATTATGCAAAAATATCTTTAAAGGATGTGGATGTAAATCATTTGATTGATATATTCTCTTCATTTGACCTTGACTTGAATGTGGATGAGCTCATTGTAGCTGTTCAAGATCATGGATACAGTGAGGATATGGGAGACAGGGACTTCAGATTCGAGAAAATCAAGGAAAAGCTCCCAGAACCTATGGAGCCTGAAACTTTTGCAATGGAAGCTGAAGAAGTTCCTGAATACTTTACAAGAATGCAATCTGTCATAAAGTCATTAGCTAAAGAAAACCCTGAATTTAAACCAGTTCTAATGGATACCAAGTTTGCATCAATCGCTGGAGTATGTTACGATAAGGAAGTTCTAAAGTTAAATAGCTTTGTTGTTATGGATATAGGCAATGGACATACTACTGTAGCGTCAATTGAAGATGGTAAAATACAGGGTGTATTCGAGCACCACACAAGAGATTTGACCTCTCAAAGACTTGAAGAGCTTGTTTTAGCCCTTGCTGATGGAACAATTAAGCACGAGGACGTTCATGGTGAAGGAGGGCACGGTGCATTTGCATTGAATCCTATTTCCAAATTGGAAAAAGTTATCGTAGCTGGCCCAAAAAGAGCATTGATAGAAGGCACTAATCTTGACTATTATCATGCAGCTCCTGGTGGAGATGTGATGATGACAGGCACTGTTGGCCTTGTAAAATCCATGGAATTCTTAAGAAAAGAATAATAAAATTATTAATATAATTATAATCTAATGATTTTTAAAAATATAATAAAATTAATAATAATTTTATTTATCTTATTTATTTACATACATTTTTCCTATTTTTTTAATTTTTTCAGTTACTTTTAACCTTTATTCAGTAATTTTTTTCTCAAATTTCATCATTTCCTAGTTACTTTTTCATTTTTCCTTGCAACTTTTTTCGAATATACAGTAATTTTTTTTACAATTTATTTTGAGTATCAGTAAAATTTTTCATTAATATTTATGGAGATATAAAAAAAGTTTATAATGGATTAATACTAATATAACAATTGATAATATTAATAATAGCAATTTAATTTAATAGAAAAAATGAGGCATAATATGAAATTTGATCCACATATCCATAGTGTTTATTCAGGCGATTCCCGTTCAGAAGTTATAGACATTTTAATACAAGCTGAAAAGAAGGGATTAGATGCTATTGCAATCAGCGATCATAATGAAATTAAAGGATCACGACTTGCAAGGTCTTATGGCGGTAACATCATTGTAGTCCCATCTATTGAAATATCATCTGACAAAGGCCATATTTTAGGATTAGGTGTAGATGAAATCATTCCAAAAGGATTGTCTGCTGTAGAGACTGTAGATAGAATTCATGATGCAGGTGGGCTTGCTATTGTACCTCATCCATTTTCATATTATAGGCACGGCCTCTTCTGCAATGTTGACAAGAACCTTGTTGTTGATGGTGTAGAAACCAAAAATGCAAGGTACATTTTCGGATACTCAAACAAGCAGGCAGAAACATTGGCATACAATAAAAGGCTTGCAACTTTAGGTGCTAGTGACTCTCATTTCCTCAAGTCTGTAGGAGATGCATTCACTGAAGTCAACACCAAAGGAGATGATTCTGTAGATGGCATATTGAAAGCCATTAAACATAGACGATGTAAGGCAATGGGTCATAGAACAAGCAATTTCCTCATAGCTAAGGAAGTCTTTGTAAAGAAAGTCCTTAGAAGGTATCCAAAAAGAGAAGAGTAGTCTATAAGTTTTAATTTATAATGAATATGTTGATGATAATATGCCTACTGTAGACACTTTTCTTCCAGATTTTGTACAAAGCACTTTTTTCTCTGGATACACTGTTTTCAATACAATAGTCTATACACTGATTTTAGTAATCTTCATATTGGCCATTATCAAAATGTTTAAGAAATTGGAGATTGACCCACTTTCAATTTTCTATTCAATCATCCCATTCATTTTTCTCGGATCATCAACTCGAGCTTTAGTGGATAATGGAATTTTACCTAAAACGGTTTTCTTGATCACTCCTGGACTATATATTCTTGTAGGATTGATTACAATCTTTTCATTTTTATTCAGCGTTTATCTATTTCATAAAAAATCTATTGATTATAGATATTCATTATTTTGCATGGGATTAATTTTTATGATTCCCAACATTATTTTTTTCTCAAGTCTAAATTATACAGCAATACTTTATGTTTTAGCAACTTGGATGATATCATCATTGATTTTTATGGGAATCGCATTTTTAGTTTTATACATTACGAATAAATATATGGACAACAATAATGACTACGTATTCTCTAACATTGCTCAAAAAGTACTTGATCATAAAATTGATTTTTCCATCGTACTTACCCACCTGTTCGATGCATCAACAACTTATGTTGCAGTAGAATACTTCAATTATGCAGAACAGCACGTTTTACCAAATGCTCTAAATCAACTATTCAATACATATCTCACCCTATTTCCTATGAAAATTATTGTCATCGTTGCAGTATTATACATTATCGATCAATATTTCGATGACTCAACCATAAAAAATCTATTAAAATTAACAGTATTTGTACTAGGATTGGCGCCAGGTTTAAGAAATATTTTGACCATGGCTATCGGCACATTATGAGTTAAGATTAAAAGAAATTTTTCATAAAATCTTCTAAATATTTTCAGATTTTTTTTATAATGTTCTTGCTTTCATATCAATTCAAGTTATTGATCTAGTTTCTTCTCCTTCTAAGAGTTAGTCCTAAACCTAATCCAGCGAATGCCAATAGTCCCAAAGGATTTCCTGCAGCATTAGTCATTGGTACTTTTTTGGTATATGTTTTTTGAATCTCTGCTGGAGCCACATTGATTGGAGGTTCTGTTTCATTCTTTGGAGGAGGTGTTTCATTGGTTGTATTGTTTGTCTCATTATTTTGAGGCGGGATATCAGATTCAACGAAGAACCATCCTATGAAATCTTGAAGACTACCGTCTTTGCTGCTGAAATACTTGAAAGTATAATTAAACTGAGTTGTGTTGTTTATAGGAATAGTTCCCTTATCCGGATATTTCAATCCATCAGCATATGATTTATTAATATCTTCTATGATGCTTATGTTAACATGATTAGTTTTAAACCATCCTTCTTCTCCTTGTCCAATAAGATACCAAATAATTAACTGTCTTGATGTCACATCATCAAGCTCTTTACCTAGGGCTCCTGTTTTAGGATTAACAGTAAAATGAGTCAAATCTTCATTTCTATACTTTATAGCGAATATTTTGACTTTATCAGCTTGTACATCTGTTATTACCTCAGTTGATGTTATATTTTCTTCAACATTATATACAGTGTCAACTTCAGGAACAGTCATACCTTTCTGCACACAATAGGACGAATAATTATCTCCCTCTGTTTCAAAAGTAACATTATAACAGTCACCGCTACTTGCATTTGCAACTACCGTTGCCTCTGTTGCAAATACGGTTGGAACTGTCAATGTTGATATTATTACTAATAATAACATTATTGTCATTATTCCAAAAAATTTATTCTTCATATTATCACCGTTTTTTCAAACAAATTCATTTTTTGATAATTTTTTTTATATTATCCTAACCACTTAACTAAGTTAAATATAATTTTTTGCGTGGGTGCTTTAAATATTTCTCGTTTAAGGCATATAAAATTTTTTATTTATTTGTTTAATATTATCAAACAAATTTTCATTTTTTTTAATTAATTTGGTATTTTTTGAACATTTTTAAAATAGTTTAATAGGCGTTTAAAGAAATATGGTGTATTATTTTTAAATATAGCCAATTATTCAGTTTTTATTCTAAAAAATATACAAAATATAATTATTATAGGATTTTTTAGTTAAAATTAATAAAAAAAGAAATAAAATCAAATTAAAAAAAAGTTAATTTATACATTATTAAAATTATATCTGAAAATTTTTAAAAAATATAATAAATTAAAGAATTATAAAAAATAGAAAATTAGAAAAAGCAAAATAAGTAAAAGATTAAAAAAAGAAGAAAGTTCAGCTATTCTTCTCAATAGCCAACAATCTATTTATAGAGTTGATGACTGCAACCACACTTGAAATGATAACGTCCTCTCTTGTAGCTCTTCCTGTTGCCCTATGCCCATCATTGTCTGAAATCACTACAAAGGTTTCTGCCAATGCATCAGTACCACCGCTCACCGCTTCAAGTCTGTACTCTTCAAGGTTAATGTCAACGGTTTCCTTAACAAGTGATTTGATTGCACCGATGGCTGCATCAACTGGACCCACTCCAATTTGAGAGGTTTCGAGGACCTTTCCTTCAATGGAAAGCCTTACAGTTGCTGTTGCAGATACTGATTCTCCAGTCATTACACTCATTCCAAGCAGTTTGATGTACTCTTTACCACTTGTACTTAGTTCTGTAATTGCAATGGATTTCAAGTCCTCATCTGTAATGCATTTTCCCTTATCCCCAAGTGTCTTTACCTGATTGTAAATGTTTTCGAATTGCTTAGGGCTTACCTCTATATTGAACTCTTCCAATTTTGACTTGATTCCAGCATGGCCAGTATGCTTTCCAAGGGCAATTCTTCTTTTGTGGCCAACAAGTTCAGGTGGAATCGGTTCATAGGTAGAAGTGTTTTTCAATATTCCATCCACATGGATGCCTGATTCATGAGCGAATGCATTTTCTCCCACTATAGGCTTTGTAGGAGGCATCTTAATACCTGTAATTGATCCAATGAAATTGGATGTGTCATAAAGTTTTGTTGTGTCAACACCAATATTAGCACCATAAGCTATCTTCAAGCTAACTACAAGTTCCTCTAAAGAGGTGTTTCCAGCTCTTTCCCCAATACCGTTTATAGTACAATGAGCTTGGTTTGCCCCTTCCTCAATACCAATGATTGAGTTTGATACAGCAAGCCCAAAGTCATTGTGGAAATGAAGGCTTATAGGAACATTTATTTTCTTTCTTAGGATTCTTATTAAATCTCTTGTAGTGGATGGGACTAAGATTCCAACAGTGTCCGGTACATTTATTATGTCCGCTCCTGCACCTTCAACACCTTTATAGAATTCTATTAGATAATTAAGTTCGGTCCTTGTAGCGTCTTCAGCTGAAAATTCCACAGTAAGCCCATGGTCTTTTGCATATTCAACCGCTTCAATCGCTTGATTCAATATTTCCTCTTTTGACTTTTTCAGTTTGTAGTCTCTATGGAGAGGAGAAGTTCCAATAAACAAGTGAGCATATGATAAGTCAGAGTCGATTACTGCATCGATATCCTTTTGCAATACTCTTGCTAAACCGCATATATTAGACTTAAAGCCTAATTCCACCATTCTTTTTGCGGCTTTTCTTTCCCCTTCTGATACAGTTGGAAAACCCATTTCTATGGTGTCCACTCCAAGTTCATCCAGCTTTTGAGCTATCTTTATCTTCTCATCAACTGTTAAAGCGATGCCTGGAGCCTGTTCTCCATCTCTTAAGGTTGTATCAAAAATTCTGATCTTATCAGGGATTTTCAATTCTTCCTTTACATCTTCAATGTCTATTGCATTCATTTTTCCCTATCCTTTGATTTAATAAGTAAATAAGTATATCTTAATTTATTATTTTAATTATTTATTATTTTTAGTGTTTCTTAATAATTATCCAAAGCTGATTGGTAGTTTCCATCCAATTTTATATAAGGTTCTGCCCTTTTTACAACAACTCCAATTCTTTGAAGCTCTTCAAGTTTCTTGAATGGCTTGTTTTTGCGTATGGCCATAATCTTTCTTGCAGATTTCGGACCGATTCCTGGTACACGTATCAGTTTTTTATAGGATGCATAATTAATTTCTACAGGGAAAATGTCCATTTCCCTTGCAGCTAAAATCTTTGGATCTTCCTTCAAGGAAAGCTTGTCGTTTTCATCAAATACCAGTTCTTTCACATCAAACTTGTAATCGCTTAGCAAGGCATCTGCATGGTAGAGCTTAGCTGTTCTGTCTGTATTACAGGATTCCTTCTTTTCAAATTCAGTTCCCTCTACCGGTGAAAATGCACTGAAGTAGCTTCTTCTAAGGTCTACTTTCTTGTATAGACTTTCCATTCTTTTTAGAATTTCCAAGTCGGTTTCATCATTTGCACCAACAATCAACTGTGTGGTATGGCCGGATTTTGCAAAGCTTGGATTCTTCTTTGCAATGTCATTCATCCAATCCAATCTTTTTAGAATGTCCTTATTGTAGTCCTTTGTGCTTGTGATTTCACTGAGGCCATCCTTAGTAGCAGCCTCTATGTTCAAGCTTACCCTATTTGCTAAGCTCATTGCCCTTTTGATTGAATCTTTAGATGCTCCAGGAATGATCTTTAGGTGAATGTAATCATCATATCCGTAATCCTTTCTGAGGATTCTTGCTGTTTCTATGGTTTTTTCCATAGTGTTGTCTATTGTATCACCTATTCCAGAACTTAGGAAAAGACCGTTTACATAGCCATTGTTGTAGTAATGCAAAAAGGCTCTTGACAATTCTTCAGGACTTAGTTCAAGACGTGTGAAATTGCGTTTGCTTTGATTGATACAGTATTTGCAATCGTTTTTGCATTTATTTGTCATCAATGTTTTAAAAAGAGGTATTTTGCATCCATTATGTCCTGTTGCATGGTAAATCCCAGGGAGATTAACCTGTGAGCTCTTGCTATGGCTGACATAATCGCACAGATCATATTGTGCACTATCTGCCAAAACTTGCATTTTTTCCAATGTAGACATAGTATCCCTCTTTAACTTATATATGATTTTTGCTTATATAAAAACAAAATATTCTACTTCTGTTATATTTTCATATATAATTTTTTTATTTTAATATTATATACTTTATGTAAGCAAATAAAAATTATTTTTTCATGTTTATTCTAGTCCTATTATTATTACAAATAATTTAAAAATCCCTTGTTTTTATTACTTTCTTCCAATATCCCTTATATTTATGCAGATTTCTTATTTTATTTAAGAAAATTTTATATAAAATATATGCTAATTTAATATTATGAAAGTCGTACTTGCTGGAACTGGAAGTGCTGTTGGAAAAACAACTATTTCTACAGGAATCATGAAAGCACTTCAAGATGAAAATGTTCAACCCTTCAAGGTAGGCCCTGATTTTATTGATCCTTCTTATCATACAATTGCGACAGGCAATGTATCAAGGAACTTGGATTCATTTTTCATGGATGAGTTTCAAATAATCAATTCATTTGAAAGGGCTATGAAGATATCAAAATCCAATATGGGGATTATTGAAGGTGTAAGAGGTTTGTATGAAGGTATCAGTCCTATTAGTGATATAGGTAACACGGCCTCCATTGCTAAGGCCTTAGATGCGCCTGTTGTCCTTCTTATGGACTCAAGAAGCTTGGTGAAAAGTGCGGCAGCTGTTGTATTGGGCTTTAAGGCCCTTGACCCTGATGTAAGAATAGAAGGAGTTATCCTGAATAAGGTCAAAGGTCCAAGACATTTCAGAAAGGCTAAGGAGTCAGTTGAAAAATTGGCAAATGTTCCAGTTATAGGCGGCATTCCAAGAAATGATGAGATTGCAGTGGAAGAAAGGCATCTCGGTTTGGTTCCAGCTCTTGAAAAGGAAAAGATCAATAGGAATATTGAACTTTGGGGAAATATTGCAGAGGAGTATATAGACTTGGATGCTCTAAAGGATATAATGAAAACATCTGATAAATCCGCTCTAAAAGACAATAAGGATAAGGCAATTGAATCAAAGGAAGAAGATAATAATTTTGGACACCGTGTGGATTTATCCATTCATGAGGATGAATTCAATAGGGAGCATAATGAAGCAATAAACCTTGAAGTTACTAATGACTCCAAACCAGGAGAATTATGGAAAATAGGCAATAAGGCCCCTTTAAAAATTGGCGTTGCCATAGATGAAATCTTCACCTTTTACTATAAGGAAACATTGGAATCCCTTGAGGATAATGGTGCTAAGATTGTTCCATTCAGCCCATATAAGGATGAGGAAATTCCAGATGTAGATGCCCTTTACATTGGCGGAGGATACCCTGAAGTGTTCAAGAAGGAATTGTCTGAGAATGAATCCATGCTAAAATCCATCAATAAGTTCCATAAGGAAGATAGGCCAATATATGGTGAATGCGGTGGATTGATCTATTTATCAGAGTCTATTGACGGCTTAGGAATGGTCAATGCAATCCCATACAGTGCTGAAATGACTTCTAGAGTTCAAGGATTGAATTATGTTGTAGCAAGATCCAATAGGAATAATCTCATATCTGAAGAAGGGGATATTTTCCGTGCACATGAATTCCACTACACTAAACTCAACATAGACAGTACAGATGATCTTGCATTTGATGTGCTTAGAGGAAGAGGAGTATTGAATAGTATGGATGGAGTCTCTGTTAGGAACACTTTAGCTAATTATATTCATATTCATGCTTGTTCATGTCCTAACTTTGCATATAATTTCACTAAGAATATAGCTGAGTTAGATTAAAGTTTTATTTTTTTTCTTAAAATTTTTATATATTATTAGATTTCTATTTTTATTTTTTTCATATTTTTTCATATTTTCATATTTTTCCATTCTCATTATTTCCATGAACTTTTTTAAAAATTTATTTTTGTATAATGTATACTATTTTTTCTTAAATTTTTTTACAATATACAAAATTTTTAGATTTTTCAAGAAATTTCTCTCATAAAAAAGTATTACTTAAGAAATCTGGAGGAATTTTTACAAAAAAATTTTCAAATTTTAAAATCTATTTAAATTCATTATTTTGTTTTCTAACTTGAGTTTTTTTATCTATTTTTTTAAAAAACTATAAATAATTATTATTTTTTTTAAATAATTATTTTAAACTATCCTCCACATCAATTTTTTTAATGCTCTTTGTAACTTTTTGTAGATACAACGTTAACTCAATGATATTACATGCTATATTTTTGTACATTTATGTATATGAAATCCATCTTTTTTCTAAAGTTATTCAAATTTTATTTTTCAGGCCATGATCTTAATATTTTTTTATAAAACTCATGTTAATATCATTTGGGATTCTGCAGATTTTTTGGAAATTTAATTTCAAATTTTGTAACTCAAATTTTACACTTGAAATGACACCAGCTATTTTTTTCATATTTTTTCAAATTTTCAGATTATCTTAAAAAAGTGTTAACTCAAATTATCGCTGCAGAATTATCGATGTAATATCATTATGACTCATCATCATTTTTTTATAATTTTTTTCAATTTTTTGAGTTACAAAATTATTTTTTTTATAGATTTTTAAATTAAGTTTATATGCAATGAGTTAACATATATAATAATGTTAATAATTTTTTATTTTATGATTATATTATTAATTTAAAAATTTCTTTGATAATATCAATTTTTTTCATACGAAGGTATTTTTATGTTAGAAAAGGAAGTCAAACAATATAAGAGAGGAAACAGTTTCACTTATCGTATTGATCTTTCAAAAAAGGATAATTTTGAAGGTGGAGAGAAGGTAATGATTCTTAGGATAAGTGAATATGAATCTTATCTAAATGAGATCGATGATCTTAAATCTAAAATTGACGATAATAAAAATACCATTTCAGATTTAAAGCAATCACGCAGTGAAGCGGATTCTTCCATAAATGAAATCATGGAACAAAGGAATCAGGAGATTTCAGAAAAGAATAAGGAAATCATGGACCTTGTCGAAGAAAACAAATCTGCTATTGCGAAATGCTATGAAATCATTGATGAAAAAGACCAGCTTATCAAGCAGGCTAATGAAGAGATTAGGCTTGAAAGGGCAAAGTCAGATTTAGCTAAGCAAAAGGCAGAAGAAAATCTCCTTGAAGAGAGAAAAAGACATGATGAATTGGTTCTAGAAAAGGACAAGGAATTACATAATGTCAACCAGCAACTTCAGGACAGCCTTAAGGAAATCGCTTATAAAGATCAATTGTTAACTGCAGATAGGCTTTTAATTGACAGATATAAAAACAGAAGCTTCATCGATCGTCTTTTAAACAGGCAACCTGATGATACTGACTTGCAAATAGACAGCAAGCCAAAGGAAACTTATGTCTTGGAAGCTGAAAAACAAGAAGATTAGTCATCATCTTCTATTATTCTCTTTTTTATCCATTTATTCTATTTTTTATCTATTTTTTATCTATTTTATCTAATCCTTTCTATTTCTATTCAATTTTCATAATTTTTTTATTCTCATAATTGTAATGTCATTTATTTTTTATGAATATTCAATTCATATGCATTTTCAATTCATTGAGTTGTATTTTTGGATTAATTTTCGTTGTGACTCTTAGACATAAATTTCAACTGTATAATGAGTTAACCTGTTATTATCATTTTTTTCCAATTTCAGGGCCAGAAATTCCTTGACGTAAGTTTCAAGTGTAATTTTTTTTAAAATTTTTCAAACTTTTTTCTAATGTTATTATCATAACATAATCACGTTAATTTATTCTCATCATCATTTCAAATCTTTTGTAATATCATTTATTTTGAGGATTTTTTTTAGATTTTTTCTCTTTAAAATGTTATTATCATGAATTTTTCAACAATTTTTCAACAATTTTCTAAGATTTTCATTAAATTTTTATGAATTTTTGTATTAC
Source organism: Methanobrevibacter sp. (assembly GCF_017432245.1). Taxonomy (GTDB): domain Archaea; phylum Methanobacteriota; class Methanobacteria; order Methanobacteriales; family Methanobacteriaceae; genus Methanobrevibacter. Next base: position 38,003 of record NZ_JAFRJO010000004.1, on the reverse strand, counting down.
ATTCTTATTTTTTATCTATTGGAACATTTGTTTCATATTATTCAAACCATTATCATTAAAAAATCAGTTTTTTCCAATATCTTGTATACTTTTTTTCTTCACAAAATTTTTTCCTACATACTTTTTCTCTTTTTCATTGGAAAATTTTTTATTTTTTAGCAATGAAAATGCTGTAATTATTTAAGAAAATCATCAAGCCCACTTCAGACCTTTTTAATAAACTTATTATAATAGTTTTTACAAAATCTAAAATAATGCTTTTAATTAAATAATGCTTAATTTAAGGGGTTTTTATGAACTTTAATTTTAAAAATGGAAATTATGATCTATTTCATCCGTTGATTCTTGTAGTTATGGTAATCCTATTTTTAATCATAGCTATGCCTATGTGGTATTTTTATCGTGAATTGCCTTCCCCTAATTTAGATTTGTATCTTTATATCGGTTTAGGGCTTTTATTCTTTATTTTAGGCGTTTTCTTATCTAACTACCTCTTGAATAAGAATTTTAAAATCGATGGAGATTCCACTACTAAAAGAACTCTAATCCCTGAGAAATTATCATTATCTGATTCATATTCAAAAAATGAATTGATTTTAGTGGGACTTGTTTCATTCGGCATTCTTTTGCAGATAATAAACATAGCTTTATTAGGTGGAATTCCCCTATTTTCTGCTACATTAAAGGCAAAAGCGGCAACTAAAATTTGGCTTATATCCTATATAATTTTCCTGCCGTCCATCAATATTTTGCTTGCAAAATACAATAGAAAATCCCATTACCTATTGCTAATCGTTGGTTTAGTCTTATTTGCTCTTACAGGATATAGGACCACTCCTATTGCAATCATGCTATCCGCCCTCATTACCTTGTATTATACAAGGGATGTTGATGTGAAATACATAATTTTAGCTATTTTGGCTATTGCAGCAGTGCTTTTAGCTGTTGGATTCATTGCAGTTCAAGCTATCAGCTGGCAGCACTGGTCATTGAATCCAATTGAATTGGTATCTTATAGGGCTGCATTTACATTGAATGTACTTTCCAAGGCAATTGAAAATCAATTCACTACAATGGGAAATCTATTCTACACAACATTGACAGGATTCTTTACACATTCAGATGCAAGAGTCCTAGTAGGACAAGCAACAATTGGAAGGGTTCATTCAATAACCTCTACAATTTTCGGCCCAGCATTGCTTGATTTCGGTATTGTAGGAATGCTTATTCAAATGTTTTTAATCGGCCTTATCTTAAAGACATTACATAGCATACAAAATCAAAGTAAAAGCATCTTTACAGCATTTTATGGAATTTTACTTGCACAAACAATCATCTGGATAGAAACAGGCCCAACTGATGTTGTGGTTTGGATATTCTATTTAATCGGCATTTTGCTTATCATCCGTTTCCTAAGGGGTGCTAATCATGAAATCTAAAAATATAGCTATTGCAGGAGAAATCACTCCATCTAAAACAATCATTCCAATCATAGAAAAACTAAAGGAGAGGGAAGCTGAAGGCAAATTAAGCTTTAAGATCAATAAAATAATTGGCCTTTATCATGGGGAATCATCAAGGGATTTCCTAGAACCTTATTGCAATGAAACTTATTCTATTGGAGAAGGCAGAAGGGGTAAAAAAAATTCTACTGGAAAATTGGCATACCTTATTTCAAAGGATATCTTAAAGTCATTGAATGCCCTTAAAGGAAAGGATATTGATTTGTTGATTACTGCAGGAAATGCAGGGGATGTAAGAAAAGCTATTGTAGCTGCGAATATCCTGAATATTCCTGTTTTGCATATAGAGCAGGATATTTATAATCCGATTGAAGTCATTTCCCAAGCTAATCTAGTAACTGTTCCTTCAAACATCTATAAGGAGTATCTGGAGAAAAACTATAATCTGAAAAATGTTGTAAATATCGATGGTTATCCTATGGCAAAATATGTTGATAACTACATTAAACAAGATAATTTAATCGATAAGGATGAAATCTATGGTGAATATGGAATGAAGGAATTTGTCCTTGCAGTTCTTGGAGGAGATTTGAAAGATGATGATATTGAGCCATTGATAAGATCTGTAGAAGAGCTTAATCTTAAGGCATTGATTGCACCTTACAGGTTTGATAGGGATATGGTTAATGAATTGGTATTATCACCAAACATCAAGGTTTTGCCTCAATATGTTGATATGTTAAGCTTTATGAATGCTGCATCTCACCTAATCTATGCTGCAGGTATGGGAATGACTATTGAAGCAGGTGTATTCAACATCCCATCATTGAAAATAGAAGGATTTCATAAAACTCATGGCAGTGTGGATTTGGCAAAGGAACTTAATATACCAATCGTAAAAATAGAAGAAATCCCTGAAGCTTTTGAAAATCTTCCTGAACAGAAGGAATCTTGTCTTGTAAAAAATAGTGAAATAGCTATTGATAGATTAGTGGATTTGATAAATGACTTTGATGAAAAATCACTAAAAAGAAGTGGATTTAAATCCACTAAGCAAATTTGGAATAGCCGTAAAGTATACAGATAATTTTATTTTTTCATCTTTTTCCATTTCTCTTCTTTTTTTCTATGTCTTTTCATTTTCATGAACATTATTTTTAAAATTTATTTTGTATAATTTTTGTATATTGTATACATTTTTTTAATCAGCATCTTCATCCATGGTTTCAAGCAAAAAGCTTACAGGACGGAACCCATCATTGCATGAGATCATTGCTGATTTCTTATTTTTCATCCAACCATCATAAAAGTCTTCTGCACCATTAGCCAATCCCATGACAAATGGGGATAATACTTCCCATGCACTTGCACAGAAATTCTCAGGCTTTTCCCAACCATTAGCTATGAAGACATCTCCACATTCAACATCGCATTCATGTTCCAATGGATTTTCATACTTTTCAATCAAGTCATCATGCCTTACTTTCTTCATGACTGTAATCTTAACTTTTTTCAATTGATTCACCTAAAAACTTTAATCTGTTTTTAATTATTTTTTATTTCTTATCATTTAAATATTTTAAAAATTGAAAATCAAATCAATACTTAAACTCCTAATCAAAAAATTTTAAATATCATAATCCCTTTAAATTTAAATGGAAACTATTTTTTTTAATTGATAGGAAAGGTTTTAGAGGAATACTATTTTTTTAATTGATAGGAAAGGTTTTAGAATGGATAAAAAATTGATTATTAGATATATTTTACTTATTCTTGGAGTGACCATAATGTCTTTAGGCATTGCATTATCTCTTAAATCCACTTTAGGCACTCCTCCTATATCATGCATTCCTGCTGTTCTAGCTGTTGCTTTTCCATTGACTGTAGGAGAATTCACAATAATTTTCAATGTGTTGCTTGTCATATTCCAAATGGTTCTTTTAAGAAAAATCACATTATCACAAATAGCTCAAATGCTTGTATGCATTCTCTTTGGCTATATGATTGATTTTAACTTAAGTTTCATTGACTTCATCAATCCAACAAATTATATAAGTCAATGGATCTTGCTAATCATTAGCTGTCTTGTTCTTGCATTCGGTCTTGTCATTGAAGTAAAGTCTGACATTACCATGCTTCCCGGAGATGGTGCTGTGGTGGCGATAGGGGAAGTCCTGAACAAGGATTGGGGTAAGGTCAAGCCATTTTTTGATGTTACTGTTGTAAGCATAGGTGTCATTTTGGCATTGGCATTCATAGGCCACCTTGAAGGGGTTCGTGAAGGAACCATCTTTTCAGCTGTTACAGTCGGTTTCATCATTCAATTTTACAACAATATTTTTGGTGAAAGAATTGATAATTATCTAGAAAAATAATTATATTTTTTTTTAAAATCTTGATAATTTATTTAAGATTCTAAATTTTTTTAGATTAGATTTAATTTTCCTTATTTTTCCAAAATACTTTCTCTATGTTCTTTATTTTTATAACTAATTTTACTTGTATTTTAAAAAAAATTATTCTAATATATAAAGTTTTTTATTTGTTTTTTTACATTAACTTTATAATAAGCAAATACTATAAATATTATTGTGATATTATGGTAGTTAAAATCGCTATATTAAGAAGTGGTAATATTGGTACTTCACCAATATTAGATTTATTATTAGACGAAAGAGCAGACAGACCAAACATCGACGTAAGAGTATTTGGATCTGGAGCAAAAATGAACCCTGAACAAGTCGAAGACGTTGTACCTAAGTTTGAACAATTCGACCCAGATTTCTGTATTTTCATTAGCCCAAACCCAGCAGCACCTGGTCCAGCTAGAGCAAGAGAATTATTATCTGAAATAGATAAACCTGCTATTATCATTGGTGACGCTCCTGGTAAAGGCAAAAAAGATGAAATGGACGAACAAGGTTTAGGTTACATTATTGTTATGGCAGACCCAATGATCGGTGCAAAAAGAGAATGGTTAGACCCTACTGAAATGGCTATTTTCAACGCTGATATCATTAAAGTATTAGCAGAAACCGGTGCTTTAAGATTAGTACAAAAAACCATTGACGGTGTAATCGAAGCTATTGAAGCAGGTAACGAAGTAGAATTACCTAAACTCATTGTAACCGCTGAAAAAGCTGTAGAAGCTGCTAAATTCCAAAACCCTTACGCAAAAGCAAAAGCTATTGCTGCATATGAAATGGCTGGTGCTGTAGCAGGTTTAGACATGAAAGGTTGTTTCATGACCAAAGGATTCGAAAACTTCATTCCTTTAGTAGCTGCTGCTCACGAAATGGCTGCATGTGCTGCTGCATTAGCAGCTGAAGCAAGAGAAATTGAAAAATCCAACGACACTGTATTAAGAACCCCTCACATGAAAGAAGGTAACGTTGGTTGCAAACTTGATTTAATCAGCAAACCAGAATAAGTGTCGAGGATTAAGTAGCTTTTCAGCTACTTATTTTTCTTTTTTCTTTTTTAAAACAAATTCAAATCAAATCAAAAAATCAAATCTCAAATCAAAACCAAAATTTACTTTTTTTCTTTTTATTAAATCAATTTCAAAACTTTGCATGCCAATGTTTTATTCGTATAATTACTAACTTTTTTTCATTAAATTTTTTAAAATAATTGTCTTGGCGGAAAAAGTGCAAATTTAAAAAATAGAATAATGTTTTAAAAATTGAAAATTTATAAAAATTACTTTAAAAGAATTTTAAAAATTAAAATAAAAAAGAGATAAAAAGAAAAATAGAAAAATAGAAAAAAAGAAATAAAAAGATATTCTAAAGAACACCTTTTGTACTTAATATTTCATCATGCTCTATTTTGCATCCATCATACAATGATTTTGCAAAGGCTTTGAATAGGGCTTCAGCCTTGTGGTGATCATTTGCTCCTTCACAGGTTCCATAGATATTGATCTTTCCGCTGGAAGCAAAGGATTCAAAGAAGTGAACTACAACATCACTGCTTAAGTCACCAATCTTGTCATGCTTGAAATCCAAGTCCATATTGCAGTAGCTGCGGCCGCTGATGTCTATGGCAACAGTTGCAACTGAATCATCCATAGGGACAATTGCGTGACCCATTCTTCTGATTCCTTTCTTGTCGCCAATAGCTTCTCTAAAAGCTTCACCTAACAATATGCCAACATCCTCTACAGTGTGGTGATCATCGATTTCAATATCACCGATTGCCTTAACCTTTAAATCCATGAAACTGTGTTTTGAAAATGATTCCAACATGTGGTTGAAGAAATTGACGCCGGTGTCAATATCATATTCTCCAGTTCCATCAATATTTAACTCTATTTCAATATCTGTTTCAGATGTCTTTCTTGAAACTTTAGCTGTTCTAGTCATTGAATCACTCACTGATTTAAGTTCTAATAAGTATTTCCTAAAAGTATTTACTAAAAGTATTTCTAATAAGGATAATATAGTAACAATTTACAGAAAAATTTTAAACTATATTTAAATTAAAATAACGATTAATTATTTACTCATCTGGTGCATTTCTCATAATTTTAATTGCATCTGGACCGCATTTCATTGCACATAATGTACAAACATGACAATAATCTAAGTTTGATACATGTGCAACAGTATCAATAGTCCAAATATATCCTCCTTTTGGACAAATCTCTTTGCAATTTCCACATGCAGTGCATTTGTCCTCATCAACTATAATCTTTAAAATAATATCACCATGAATAAATCTGTAAATAATCTTATTTTATTTAAAATATATAAAATTATGGCTAATTTGTTAAAAAAATATATTATTTTTATTTTTCAAGTAAATTGCCTATAATTTTAATGTAGCTATTGACAATGCCTTAAATCCAATGTAAACCTCTTTTCCTAAACTTAAATCCAAGTCCTTACCTGCAGATAAGGTAATGTCTGAGAAAATGTCCACTCCATCAATGTCAATTTTTACACGGATCATTTCATCCTTAAGTCTCATTTCAGTGACTTTTCCCTTGAAGATGTTTCTAATACTGGATGCTTGAGGCTCCAACATTATGAATATATTGTCATAGCTTATTAAAGCGAGAATCTTATCTCCAACTTTATATTCCTTTTTAAGTGGAATAGTTATGACCAACTCATTCATTTGAATTTTCATGACACCTTTTGACTTGTCAACTTCAAGAATTTCAGCTTCAATCTCATTTGTTTCGCTATGAAGTTCCATGATTGCATTGATCTTTTTACATTCCTTTAGAATCTGCAAGCCCTCTTCGGTAAGAGTGGTACTGCCTCCACCACCGCTTCCTCCTTTTTTAGTGCTTACAATAGCTATATCCAAGCTTGACTCTATTTTATCGATATAGTTTAAAGCAGTTCTGTATGAAATTTTTGAACGCTTAGCAGCTTCTGTAATTGATTCGCTTTCATTTATATAAATCAACAGATTGAATTTCTTTTGATCCAATAGAAAAGAATTTCCATCTATATTAATCTTATATTCTACTCCAGCTTTTACCTCAGTCATATTAATCGTCCCTTTTACCTTAAAAAAATATTTTTCAAAAATTACTCAGATTGATATTTAATATATGCCTTTTATTAATTAAACTTATTTATTTTAATCTAATTATATTCGCTAATTATTTCAAAAATTATTTTTGGTTATAAGATGTTTTAAGATATAAAAGAAAGGATATTTAGTTTTGACTCGTTATGATGAATATTCGTAATCGATAATTCCTTTATAAGTGATTCTTTTAAAAAATCGATATGAATTTGAAAAATAGAATGAATGTTTAATTCGACCCAAAAAAAACTAAGCTAGAGTTAAAAAAAGTAAGATTAAAGTAAATAAAAAAAGTAAAGATAAAAATTTATTGATTTTTTAAGAACTGTATTTATCTATAATATCCAATAGCTTATTGGCATATTTTCTTAAAGGACCTAATTTTCTGGTGAATTTTCTAAATCCTGCCACATCATCATGGGATAATGTTCTAAGTGCTACAATTGCAATCATATAGATTATTGGACAGATTATCAGTCCTGCAATCAATCCATAGCTATTGTTTGGAAGCACAAATACAGGCAAGGCCATAATCAATGAAGCTATTGTGACTTTAGTTAAGAATGCATAAGGGGCATGGGTTTTAGTTAACTTGAATTGGAGCAGGAACATAGGTATCATCATTATGAATGAAGCTATTGTAGTAGCTAATGCTCCACCTTCAATGCCGTAAGTAGGAATCAAGTACCAACCGAGGCCTAAAGTGATGATACATCCGAATATCAAAAGGTACATTGGTATTCTTGGATTTCCAATACCTTGGACAATACTTCCTGAAATTGTATATATTGAATAGAATGTCATACCGATTACAAGAATTGCAAGAGACATTGCACCGTTCATGTAAGCTGAATTTGTAAAGTATACAAGCCCCATGATTTCCTTTGCAAAAATAGCTATTCCTACACACATTGGAATTACAAAGAACATTCCGTATTTATATGATGCATTGACATATTTTTCAAGTAGGTTTTGATCCTTTAGAGCATATGCTTCAGACGCTGCAGGCAATATGGTAGTTGCAAGTGAACTTGAGACTATTAAAGGAAGTCGTGAAATAGGATCTGCTGCTGTAAAGTAACCGATTGCGCTTGCAGCTAAGAATCCTCCCATAATCAAGGTACAAATGCTGTAAATACCCATTTCAGCAAGTGCAGTGACTGTAACTGGAATTGAAAAGAAAAGCAATCTTTTTGCAAGGCCCAATTCCTGTCTGAAGGTAAACTTAAAGTCAGGATTTGCAGGGGGGATATATTTTCCCATATACCTTTTAAAGATATAGACTGCAGACACTGCTGATGCTGCAAAACCGAGTACAGAACCTAATACTGCACCAAAGGTGGATAATCCTAAAATTACAAGTGCAGTTGCAAATAGAATCATGAATATCTGTTCAATTGCACGTGTATAAAGGATGTATTCCATTTTGTATACACCTTGGAAAGCACCTCTAAATGCACCGACTATCACACTGAAAGGAGTGATTAAACCAACAGCCTGAAGCGGCAACAATGCCTCTGGCTTGTGATAATAGTTTGTAATGATAGGTGCAGCTACAAATACCATAATCAGTCCAAAGAAGAATCCTAAAAAGACCATTATCTTCAGTGCTGTGAAAACTGTTTGGCGAGCAAGATCCTCTTCATCAAGGGCATTGTACTCTGATACGTATTTAGCTATTGCCGGTGGAAGCCCTGCTGCAGATAAAACTTGGAATATTCCTTGAAATGGAGTTGTGAGTCCAAGTATACCATATGCTGCCGGTCCTAAAAGTGATGCCATAAGGAAACGGTAAAGATATCCCCCTACACGGAAGATGACATTTCCTATTAAGATAATAGCGCTTCCCTTAGCTACTTTAGAACTCCCAGTTGCTTCTCCCATATTCACACCATATTCTTTAAAAAAAGCTATGAAATATCAAATTTAATAAAATACTTAATTAAATTAATAGTATTATACTATATAATATAATTAGATATTCCTATATAAATTTTTATTTATATACCTTTTGTTAAAAAAGGAATAATTTTTTTATAAATCCTCATTATGATTTAAACTCTAATAAAAACTCTTTAAAATGATTTATAGTCATATCCAATGTTTTAAGTCCATATTCGTCTTCCTTCACGCCTTCTGCTCCATCATCCTGGGACCATAAGCATGCTCCTAAATTAGCGCCAAAGGATCCTCCACTTAATGGTATGATTTTATTTAATAGATAGAATGTGTTGATTTGCTGAATGGTCAATTCCTGACCTCCAGACCTGTCTCCACCTACAACTATTGAAATTCCCACCTTGTTTTTGAAAATATCCAAGTCTTCCATGATCATGGCTTGGCATCTGTCAATAACTGCTTTCAATTGTGCAGAGATGCTTCCGAAATGGATTGGACTTGCCATTATGATTCCATCGGCATCTCTAAGAGCTTTATAAATTTCGTCCATATCATCAGATATTGAACACTTTCCCTTTGTTTCTGCACATTCATTGCAATGTGTGCAAGGAGCGATGTCCTTATCTTTTACAGATATGAAGGTGGTTTCAAATGAATCTTCCTTATTCAATTCATTCAATGCCCTTTTCAATAAATATTCGCTGGCACCTTCTCGTGGACTTCCACAAATTCCAAGAATTTTCATCATATTACCTCAAATTAGATTATTAAATTTAGATTATAGAATATTTTTTTAATTTTTTTATCTATTACTATTTTTATTAACTTTCATTAAAAGTTTTTTTAAAATTTTTTAAAAAAATTATAAAACTTATATAATATAAATCATATATTAATATTATAATGTTGTTTTATTGACAAATTTTTGTCTAAAAAAAATAATTTTTTAAATTTTTCACATGATTATTTGCTTAATGCCAATATTTTATTAATGGTTATATTCAAAATGGTGTTTTTATGGATTTCGTAAAAGGTATTGTTAAAAAATATTTTAGGTCTTACAATAGGACATTAAAGGATGGTACTAAAAAGACCTATAAGACAGAACAGGTTCAGGTCACTGTATCTAAATCTGACAATATCTTTGAAGATAAGGAAGAAGTCTTTATTATATCAGCTGATCAAGCAGAAGAATTTAACGAGTTTGATGAATTGAAATCAGCTTTAGAATTGTTTAACAGCATGCTATTGGAAGATAATAAAAAATTGACCAAAGATTTCACTATTGCTGATGAAGATTTAAAGACCACCTCCTCTAAATTGAAAGCCCTTTCTGAAAAATTGGTTAAGAGAGAAGAGCAATTGGAAGAATCCAGAAAAAGATTACTTGTTTTAAAAGAAGACTGCTCTGGTTTGAAAGAGCAGCTTGAAGAAAATCAAAACACCATATCCAGTTTAAGAAAACAATTGGAAGATAAAAATTTCATCATATCTGACTTGAATGATGATTTGGATTTATTAAACGAAAAGTTAAATTCACAAAATGATGATGTTATCATTGATTCTGAATTCTTAAGCAATGAACAGTTCACATCCAGTTCAAATTCATATTCCTTTGATGATTATGTTGAGTTGCAAAAGGAATACATTGCTTTACTCAAAAAATACGAAAAATCTCAAGAAGATTTATACAATGAGAAAGTTAAAGTCATTCACTATAGGAATCTCTTGGACAAATTCAAAAACTTTATTTTAAGAATACAATAACTATCTATTTTTTAAATCAATACTCTTTAAATCTTTTTTTAAAATTCAATATTTTCAAAATTAGTTTTAAAATGGCTTATTTTGTGCCTTATATCCTATTTTTTTAAAGTTTTTAATAAAAATAGTAAAATTATAGAAGTCAAACTTTAATAAAACTTCTATAAATCTCTAACATCTTGTTTTAATTAGAACATATCTCTGGCATTACCTCTGTAACCCATGACTGGTTCCTCATCCTCATCAATTTCATCATCAGGATTAGGATTCCATCTTTTCAAGTTTGGAAGGAAATTACATAGCAATCCAGTTGCTTCCTCTTCACGTAAATCAGGGTTTCTTTTCATCATTCTTTTTGCATGTCTAATGATCATTTCATTTATGGTAATGTCAGGTTCAGTGAACTCTCCATTTTGGAAACAGTCTTTACAGTAATCCATATTTGGGCTACCGTCTTCATTTGTTCCATAGTCATTTCTTCCCATTGGCCTGCCGCAAGAATTGCAAAATCCCATTGTTTCACCTTTAATTAATAACTAAAATGATTCAAATCAGTCTTAAATTAAAAATTATTTAAAAAAAATAGCTAATTAGAATAATCTAATTAGCTAAAGCTTTATAATTTTTATCAATCAATGGACGGCTACTTAAATTTGCTCATCATCTTCCATTACCACTCTCATGTGGTTTGGGTCTACAGGCATTTGAGCTAAGAAGTCTTCTGCAGCTCTTCTTGGGTCACCAGATCCAATGATGTATCTACCTGCGATGATGATGTCTGCACCTTTTTCAAATGCTTCAGGTGCTTTTTCTGGAGTTACTCCTCCAGCTACAGCAACTAAACCGCCAGTGATTTTCTTAATTTCCTTAATGTTACCCCAAGCACTTACGTCATCAAGGTTTTTACCTTCTGCTCTAAGTTTACTTTCTAAGTCAACATTTCTGTGTAAGAGAACAATGTCAGGTAAGAACTCTTTGTTGATTTTCTTGAGTTTTTTGGTGAAGTCATCTACATTCATCATATCAAGGATGGAGTAGATACCTTGTTTTTGACATTCATGAATAGCTTTTTCAATGGATTCAATAGTTCCGAGACCGGAAATTGCTACTGCATCAGCAGTTTCATCTGCAGCCATTTTAACTTCAACTCTTCCTACGTCCAAGGTTTTCAAGTCAGCAATAATGAATCCGCTTGGAGCCAATTCTCTGATTTTGCCCACTACACCGACACCGAATTTTTTAACGAGAGGGGTTCCTGCTTCAAGGAGGATTCTTTCTCTGTTAGGGAGTTGCTTAATGATTCTTTCCATAACATCCATGTTGTCAAGGTCAAGAGCAACTTGCAAGTAAGGTGGTTCGTAAAGCTTGATTGCTTTGAATCCCATAATAGCGTGGGTTCCACGGTCTTTTTCGTATAATACTTTGTCAATATCAGGGTAACCTTTCAATGCTCTTTTGATTGCAAGTTTGGTTGCTGCATAGTTGTATTGGTAGATTTTTCTGTAATCCTGTGCAGCTGGGCTAATGAATACGCTTGCATTAATTACCCAATCTTCCACTTTGTCTTTAGGAATGATTCCTTCTTCCACACAATCAGCTACAGCTCTACCTACAGCAGTTTGAGCAGGTCCAAAGATTTTGCTTGCATCATCTAAGTCACCAACAGTTACTTTAGGAATAATGATGGTAGCTGGTTTGGTAATTAAGTTAGGTCTGATTACACTGAGCAATGGGGTGTGTCCAACAGATAATTGGCTTAATCCATTAGCAAAAGCGTTTCCTACAGGACCATCTTTTTCACCAATAAGTAAATCAACGTGTGCTAATTCGTCTCCGTCTCCGATAAGAGCTTCTCCTATAAACATTTCATATCCTCCAATTTTAAGAATAATTTTATAATCATGATTTCAATTTAAATCATTTTTAAGTCATTTTTTGAATTTATTTAGTTTAAATATTACATATTACTTTCATAATAGTAAGTATTTATACAATATAATTTATGATTTTAATACAATATATAGTTAAGTAATTATATTTTAAAAAACAAGTGGAAAAATAAAATAATAATTTTAAAAATTTACTTAAAAAAATAAATCTAAAATAATCTAAAAATAAATTGAAAAAGAAAATTAATTATAAAAAATAAATTTAGTTAAAAAAGAAAAAATTATGGATAAATTACCCCTTCTGGGACTCCATAATCTTTATATTTTTGAGCTATCTTATCGATAGTTCCATCCTCATACATTTCATTTAAGGTCTTTTGGACTTGATCTCTCAATTCAGTATTGTCCTTTGAGAATCCAACACCGTACTGTTCAAGGGATAAAGGAGTTTCTAAGATCCTATAATCTTTCTCATCATATTTTGTATTGATTATGTATTTCATGACATCACAATCGCCAAGAACAGCATCACAGGTTCCAGATTCCAAATCCATAAATGATGTATCATATTCAGTTATTTCATAGATATTTGCAAAATCCTCTTTTAACTCTTTATTGTTTTCAAGAGCAGTAATAGCGCTGCTTCCCATTTCCACATCTATATCTTTCCCTTCCAAGTCTTCAACTGAAAAAATGTCTGAATCCGCTTTTACAACGAATACTTGGGAATTGTTGAAATATGGTTCAGTCCAAGCATAATCATCTTCTCTGCCATTGATTGTAAATCCGCTCCAAATGCAGTCTATAGCACCGGAATGAAGTTCAGCTTCTTTAGAGTCCCAATCAATTATCTGATGTTTCACCAATGTCCAATTGTTTCTGTCACAGACTTCTTGGGCTAAGTCTAAATCGAAACCGGTCACTTCACCATTATCATCTGTATATTCGAATGGTGGAAATTCAACGAAATATCCGACAACGAAATTGGTTTCATTATTTTCAGCCTCGGAGTTATCACCTAAAAAATCAAACCAACCTGCACTAACTGAGCTAATCATTAAAAATGAAATAAGCAAAACAGTTAAAACCATTAAAATTCTCTTTAAATTAATCTTAAGCCCCTCCAATAAAAATTAAAACAATCCATATTTAATAAAAATTTCTCTGAATAAATTGTTCAATAATAATTGTTTATATTACTATTTATTCAATTTAATATTTAAATATAGGATTGTTAATCAATTTAAGATTTAAAAGAGCAATAACAAAAAAATAAAATTAGTTAATATACGAACAAATAAAAGGATGTTAAAAAAAAGAAATTATAAGTTGATTAAATCAACTTATTTGAAATTAATTCTTTCAGCAACGTTTCTTGGTAAAGGAAGTCTTCTAAATGGCATACCTTCAGTTTCTTCCTTAACTGATGCGATAAGTTCATCTGCAGTCATGTCAACTTTCTCACCAGTTTTTCTTACAGTTACATTGTAATTGTCGGTTTCAATTTCCTTGTCACCAATTACAACGATGTAAGGAATCCATTCCTTAGAAGCGTTTCTGATTTTCTTACCTACTCTGTCATCACTGTTGTCAACATCTACACGAATGTTTGCTGCTGCAATCTTGTCAGCCAATTCGTTAGCATAATCTAAGTGTTTTTCACCGATTGGCAAGATTCTTACTTGGGATGGGCTTAACCAAATTGGTAACATTGGAGCTTTTCCATCTTCTTTTGCAGTGTTTTCAAGTAAGCTGCAGATAACTCTTTCTACACTACCGGTAGGTGAACAGTGTAAGATGATTGGGTTTTGAGGATCTTCGTTTTCATCAACATACTCGATGTTGAATCTTCTACCACTTTCCACATCTATTTGCACGGTAGGGTTTTCGATAGGTCTTCCTAAGTAGTCAATAGCTGCAAAATCGATTTTACAGGACCAGTAGTGTTTTCTTTCAGGCAAGATTTCGAGTAATAATGGCTTGCCGATTCTTTTAGCGGTTGCTTCCATCCAGTCCTTATGCTCTTCATAGAAGTCTTCGGTTGCTCTGAAGATTGCTTCATAGTTAACGTCAAGATCTACACCGGTTTGAACACACATGTCAACTTGAGCATCAAACTCATCAAGTGCTTGAGGCATGTCAGCACAGAAACTGTGCATATCTGGCATGGTGAATGCTCTGAGTCTCTTAAGACCTACAACTTCTCCTCTTTTCTCGAATCTGAAACTGTAAGTGGATAATTCGTAAACCTTAGCAGGCAAGTTTTTCCAAGTGAGGAAAGATCCGCCAAGAACTCTGAATGCACCGAAACAGCATGCAAATCTAAGCATTAAGTCTTTTTTGGTTGCGGTTTTATATTGTCTTTCACCGAATTTTGCTGCATGTTCCCTGATTGCATCATTTGCAAGGTCATAGAAGATTGGAGTTTCAATAGGCATTGCACCTAAATCAACTACAAAGTTGTAAACGTAATCTGCAAGCAAGTCACGGACTAATCTACCTTTAGGATACCATTTGAGGTTACCGATGTCGGATGCAAGCTCGTAATCACATAACTCTTTTTCTCGCATGATTTTTACATGTGGAGGTTCTCCTTCATCTGAAGCGCCTTCTCCAAGTTCATATGCAACCAGCTTTTTCAAATCTTCGCTTTCGTAATTGTATTCCTTAGGGTCAAAGGTTTCTCCATCCTTAAAGATCAACCAGGTGGATGGTTTTTTCTCTTCCTTTTCTTCCTCTTCTTCGACGTCTGCAGTAATGGTTCTTGAAAGTTCAGATAATGGGTGTCCTTTACAAGAAATTTCAAATGCCTTATACCATCCGAAAGGTACTCTAAATACATCCAATCCCTCTTCTTTAAGTGCATCTTCAGCATCTTTCAATATTTGAACAGCTACTTTAGGAGCACCAAGGGATGAAGAGAGGTGAGCATATGGGTATAAGACGATTTTTTCTGCATTGACTTCTTCATTGGTTTTTATTACTTCAGCAACTAAATTCTTGACAATAGCGCTTGGTTTTTCTTCGTCCTCTTTTTCAATGGATGAGAAAACAACCAAAGCTTCATCAAAAGCTCCATTTTTTTGAGCTTCTTCGATTTCTTCAGCTACTGGAGTTTTGTTTTTTACTTGATATTTTATATAATCAGAGTGAATAAGTAAAACTCTCATATTTTCACCAGTTTTTGTTTTAAAAATAATTTATTGATAAGTATAATATACACAATAATATTATAACTATATCCTTTATATTATTTAATTATTAGTAATAATTGTGATTTCAAAATAAGTAATTTTGAAGCTAAATAATATTATTGATTAAAAAATTGAATTAAAAATAAAAAAAGAATTTAGATTAATGGGAATTAATCTAAAATTAATTTCAAGTCAGGATTTTCTACTGATGCATCCTTAAAAGTAGCTATTAGATCTTCTTCAAGAATTGAGCTGTTCTTAATGATGATTATCATATCAGAGAGTTCGCAAAGACAATCGTATAATGCATCAAGATTTTCACCATAATATTCTGGGAAATCCAGTTTTTCCTTAATGTATTCATGGGGATTCTCTTTCATCTCTTCCCCATACAAGACTATTTCATTCATGTTATCTATCATCTTTCTTAGTTTTTTTCCAAGTCTTCTCTTTTCGATCAGTTTATTTGTCATAGTATCAAATTAATAATTCCTGCAGCTTATGATTTAAGTTAAGTGTTCAAAGCTTGCATAATGGTCTCCAGTATAGTAAACTTCAAAGTCATCAGTGGAATAAACTATTCTTTTAGGTCCTCTGCTTGATGCGCCTAACGTGTCAATATCACATTCCCTATACTCGTGGGTTATAGGCAATATTGATTGGCGGTTTGTGAATATGTCTCCTCCAATGCATTTTCCCGGAGCATACTTTTCAACGCTTCCACCATGCCATCCGAGAGCCTTTGCCTCTCCTTTAGTGATGTAATTGGAAGGAAGCTTGTGATATGTACTTATATATGCTGCAACTTCTTCCTTAGAGTCATAAGTCCCATCTTCTGTAATATTAATGTCATCTAAAGCAAGTGTAGAGGAATCAGAGTCTGAATCATCTCCAATGCAACCGCTCACTGCAACAGCAGCAAGCAAGACGATTAATATCAATCCAATAATTTTCCAATTTTTCATTTTCAATCCCTTTTCATTTTATTAAAAATATTGGTTAATCTTAATTTATTTTTTATTTTTAAATAATTTTTCTAAAAAACTTCTTAATTCGATTAATTTTTCTTAAAGTATATAAAATATTATGAATATAAATTTAATCGTACAATTTATGATTAGTGCAAATTTAAGATTATTTGAAATCATAAAATTTTCATTGTTTATTATTTTTATTTTCATATGAGAGGAATCCTTGTGGATAAGAAAAAGATATTGATCATTGTAACAGGAAGAGGCATAGGCGGAGATGCCGGTACAGCATTGAATGTTTACAATGCACTCGAAAAAAGAGGATATGATTGCGAAATCGCTTTGGATGAGTCTGCTCCAGGATTATTATTTAAAAAGAATAATATTGGCTGGAATAAGGTTATCATCCCACAGGCTGGAGGCCACTCTGCAACAATCATGACCACAATAAAAGCAGGTATTCGTGCTATTAGAGGTGTTCTTCAAACAAGAAAGCTTTTAAAGTCCAAGAAATTTGATTTGGAATTAGGCATTCTTGGAGGAGGAGCTATTGTTGGTGCTCTTGGTGCAAAATTGGCAGGAATTCCTACTGTAAGTCTTTTGATTACTCCACTTGACACTAAGGTATGCAGTCATATCGGAACTCCAATCATACTTCCTGAAAACAATCTATTTTTAGTTGAAGATGTTCCAGAGAATATGGTAAAGTCTTTCTCCCCAGTTAGTGATAACATTACTCATGGAGATAAGAACAAGGCATTGGAAAAGATAAAGGAACATTCTAAAGAAGCTAAAGAGAGAAATCCTGATGCAATTGAGTTCGATGAAAACAAGCCAACCATAGTATTTTCATCCGGTTCCTCATTGTTTGAAAAGACAGCTCAAGCAATCAATCAATTCTCTAAATACTCTGATAAATACAATCTTGTTTTATGCGGTGACCCTTTAGATGAGTCTATCCTTAACTATATTGATGAGACTAAAATGATCAATGTCGGCTTTATTGATTGGGTAAATGACCTATTGTGCCTTGCAGACCTTGCAGTACTCACCAATGACGGATTGATGCTTCACGAAGCTATGGTATGCAATTTGCCTGTAGTAATATTAAAAAGAGTGAAGTGGGGCAGATACCATGACATGGTCTCAATCTTCAAAGGAGCAACTGTAGAGTGTGACCTTGAGGATTTGGATGAGAAAATCTTTGAAGTCATGGACAATTATGATGAGTATGCAAAAAGAACTGATGAATATAGAACAGCTATTTTAAATGTAGATGACAACATTTGCGATATTGTTGACGGATATTTAAAATAAGTCTAATAGCAATTCTATTCATCATTAAAATCTTATACTATTTCTTTCGTTTTTCATTTTATAGTGGATTCCATATCTATTTTTAGGAAATCATTATCTTATGGTTCCGCCAATTCCCTCAATGAATTCTTCAACATAATCCTTATCTTCCCTTTTGAATAATGTGTAATGGAAGGTATAGCTTTTTTGTGAATCATCTATCTGTTCACCATCATAAACATCAACAATCTCCACATCAATGACAGGTTCAATATTCTTAAACATCTCTAGCAAATGCTTCTCATCACATTTTGAAGGCAGTAGCACTGACAAGTTAAAATGCTCCAGTTGAAGATTATCCTTCTTCCATTCGAAGATCTCATTTTCAGACATTATGTCTACATTGGAAAGCTTGAAGCAAATTTCGTCATTGCCTCCAGTTTCAAGTATTACAGATTTTGAGCCGACTTCCTTTACAATTCCCATATGCACGTTTTCAGAGTGCTGGTGCTTCAAACCCACTTCCTTGCCTATGGATTTTGACAATACATTTGATTTCTGGGTTAACATGCTTATTGCCTTGTCTGAACGAGCCAATGCATCTTCATGCCCATCCAAATGCTTTGCTGATTCAACAACGGAATTGACAAAATCGTCCTCTCTTCCTTCCTCAATCAAATTTGATAGGTATATGCTTTCCTTTATCAACGCTTCCCTTGCATTTGATGTTTCCAGATTGTTTTTTTGTATGGAATAGTAGAGATAAGGATTTTGATAGACTATGCGGCTGACCATATCAAGCATTATGGTGTAGACAGGGCTTGAAAAGTTTCTGGATTCCTTGACATTGATATTCAGTTTCCTTATTGTTGAAGCGAGGCTAATGTATGAAAAATGAGTCAATCCCTGGACGATGCTCATATATTTGTCATGTTCATTTGGTGTTGTGATTACAACTTCACACTCCGTTTTATCTAAATAGTCCTTTACACGAGGCAGCCAGTTAGGGGATCTGTTTTCGATAGGGGTCAATATGATGATTTGCCTTTGGAGTGTAGGAACTCTTGGGCCAAACATAGGGTGGCATGGCAATATCTCTGCATTTTTCGGCGCATATTTTTCTAAAGCTTCTGCAGGTTCTGTCTTTACACTTGTCACATCCATTAATAGTGATCCTTCAGGTGCATGTGGAGCCACTTCCTTTATGGTTTCCACCATATGCTCTATAGGTACGCTGAAGACAATGATATCTGCATCATTTATTGCTTCAATGTTGTTGTTGCTGTATTCAACACCTATTTCCTCTGCAACTGGTTTTCCAGAGCTTTCGTCACGGCTTGTTATGCGTATGTTGAAGTCATTTTTCAAGTGTTCAGCAAACCATCTTCCTAAACCGCGTGTACCTCCAATGATTGTCATATTGCTTTTATCGTTATTTGTCATCTTCGCTCCCCATTATTCATCATGCATTATTGTAATATCAAATAGTTCATTAAAACTTTCCAATCCTATTTTTATAAAATTATATATTAATCCTTTTTGATAATTTTTTAATCTATTTTTCCTTTATTTTCTTATTCTTTTTTGCTTTCATCTTATTGAACTGATTCAGGAAACGTTCATCAAAGTTTTTACAGATGTCTTCATATCTGTTTTGAACCCCAACAGATGTTTCCGGAAGAATTGATTTTTCTTCTCCTGTAAATTTTACTATTGTACGGAACAGTTCTTTCCCATCCCTTATGACTATCTTAACAAATTTAATGTCTGTTTCTATAATTTCCATATTATCCAAACGGGCTTCTTCAAACATCTTTATGATTTCCAGCTTTTTACCATCAATGTAACACTCAGGGGTTGCAAGAATCTTTATTGGAATCCCTCTTGGAAGCTCTTTTAATGCTTTTATAAGTGCTTCCCCTTCACCTTCAAGGAGGAATCCTATTCTCATATTGATTGATTTACGCGCCCTCTTAACAATTTCAATCTCTTTATTGATAATATTCTCACTTGTTTTGATTAGCCAAACTGGAGCTTGAATTTCAGATATGTTGTCATTATAGATTTCATCCAATTTCTCTTCGGAAGATTCAAGTTCTTTAATAAGCTCCTCTTTCTTATTTTTAAATATTTCATTTGGAGGCACTACATGGTATTCAAGAGGCCTTGTATGGGTTATTGTAATGAATCCTTTCTTATCCAATTGCTTTAGGGTATTGTAGATTTTGGATCTTGGAATCTCTGAGGTTTTAGCTATTTCTTCAGCTTTTCCTGAAATTAAATTGGTCATTCCTATGTATGCCTTCGCTTCGTATCTGGTAAGTCCAAATTTTCCTAAAGATTCTATAATTGATTCCATATTTTCCCTCTTTAAATTATTTTAGATTAGATAATCATCTTTTCTTATATTTTACTTATTAAATTTGTTTTATAAATATTTTGTTACTTTTTACCCTATACTAGTTACAAAATCTTTATAAGCACTATGAGAAATACCTTTAATTACACAAGGAAAAAAGATAGAAAAAATTTCATTTTTTCCTTTAATCGATGTAAAAAAATTAAATCTGAATTATTAAAAAAAGGATGTGTTATTATGAGCGATTTCAATATGTTTTGTTATCAATGTTCCCAAACTGCTAGAGGCAGTGCTTGTACCGCAAAAGGTGTATGTGGAAAGGATGCTCTTGTTGCAAGACTTCAAGACAATTTAATCTTTGCAATGAAAGGTATTTCAGCTTACAATTACCATGCAAACGAATTAGGTGCAAGAGATGAAGAAGTGGACGAATTCTTGACTAAAGGTTTATACTCAACTTTAACCAATGTAAACTTCGATGCAGCAGACCTTATCCAATTAGGTCTTGATGCTGGTGAAGCTAACTTTAAAGTTATGAAAATGCTTAAGGAAGCTCACATTGAAAAGTTCGGCGAACCTGTACCTGCTGAAGTTAAAGTAGGTGCTCAAGGTGGCCCTGCAATCATCGTAACAGGTCACGATCTATTGGCGTTAGAAGAATTGTTAAAGCAAACTGAAGGCACAGATGTAAAGGTTTACACCCACAGTGAAATGTTGCCTGCTCACGGTTACCCAGAACTTGCTAAATACGAATCATTGGCAGGTCAAATCGGTGGAGCTTGGATTGATCAAAAGAAAATCTTTTCAGAGTATAATGCAGCTATCTTAGGAAC
Source organism: Methanobrevibacter sp. (assembly GCF_017432245.1). Lineage (GTDB taxonomy): Archaea > Methanobacteriota > Methanobacteria > Methanobacteriales > Methanobacteriaceae > Methanobrevibacter. Next base: position 16,788 of record NZ_JAFRJO010000004.1, on the reverse strand, counting down.
CACCAACTGTGTATTGATTCCTAAGGATGACTATGCAGACAGACTCTTTACCATGGATATCGTAAAGGTTCCAGGCGCAACTGTAATCGAAGACTATGACTTCAAGCCATTAATCGATAAGGCAATCGAATTAGGAGGTCCTGAAGCTGAAGAACTCACTACCATTACTACTGGTTTCGGCTTAAGCACTATCTTATCCTTAGCACCTCAAATCAAGGAATTAGTGCTTGCTGGAAAAATAAAAAGATTCTTCCTTGTAGCTGGATGTGACACTCCAAACCCAAGAATGAACTACTACAGAGAGTTTGTTCAGGAATTGCCAGAAGACACAATTGTACTTACTTTAGCTTGTAATAAGTTCAGATTCAACGACCTCGACTTAGGAGACATTGAAGGAATTCCAAGATTATTGGACTTAGGTCAGTGCAATGACGCTATTGTAGCTATTGATTTAGCTGTCGCTTTATGCGACTTATTTGAAATGGAGTTAAATGAATTGCCTCTTACCATTGTCTTAAGCTGGATGGAACAGAAAGCAGCAGCTATCCTCTGGACCTTGTTATACCTTGGAAAAACCGATATGTTCATTGGACCTGTTCTTCCTGCATGGGCTAATGAGGATATATTAAATGTATTAGTTGGAAACTACAATCTAACTCCAGTTTCAACTCCAAAAGAAGACATTAAGAAGATCTTGAGCTAAGCTTTTTGAGGCTTCGCCTCAAAAACCTTAACCAAAAATCTTTTTTATGGAAAAGATAAGCCCTCATTTTTTTTAAAATTCATGCAAAAATAAATATTGTTTAACATTAATACGTATTAATAGGAGAAATTACTATGGATTTAAAAGGAAAACCAATTGAAATGGAAAGCTTGATTGAATATCAGGAAGGCTCTGTTGTGAGCATGGAAGTTATCAAAAAGGAACTTGGTACTGTAACTGTATTTGCATTTGACAAAGGACAAGGATTAAGTGAACATAGTGCTCCTTTTGATGCTATGGTTCAAATAATAGATGGTGAAGCGGAAATCACATTGGCTGGAGAACCTCATACAGTCAAAAAGGGCGAATTCCTAATCATGCCTGCAAATGTCCCACATGCTTTGCAAGCAGTTAATGGACCATATAAAATGGTTTTAACAATGATTAAATCAGATTAGATTTAATCATTTTTTCTTTTTTTCAAAATTATATTCCATTTTTTTATCTCAACTCTTTTTAATTACTATTAAAAAACTATTTTAAATTAAATTTAATAAAGATTAATTACTAATAAATAATTAGTAAAATCTTTAAATCATTGATTTAAATTTAAAAAATTATTTTTACTAATTTACAATTTATTGGATGATAATTATGAACAGTGATAAAGTAAAAGCAGGAGTCCAAAGAGCACCACACAGATCTCTTTTACGTGCTTGTGGATTAAAAGATGATGATTTTGAAAAACCATTCATTGGAATTGCAAACAGTTACACAGACATTGTACCTGGCCATATTCACTTAAGGGAATTAGTGGAATATGTTAAGGAAGGTATTAGAGCAGCCGGAGGAATTCCATTTGAATTCGATACCATGGCTATCTGTGACGGTATTGCAATGAACCATGACGGTATGAAATATTCACTTGCTTCTCGTGAAATCGTAGTAAGCACTGTAGAAAGCATGACCATGGGGCATTGCTTCGACGGGCTTGTTATGATTCCAAGTTGTGACAAGGTTGTTCCTGGTATGCTAATGGCTGCTGCAAGACTTGATGTTCCATCTATCTTTGTAACTGGCGGACCAATGGAACCAGGAAAATTCAATGATAAGAATGCAGATTTGATTACTGTATTTGAAGCGGTTGGTGAATTGTCCTCTGGAAAGATTACTGAAGAGGAACTATATGAATTGGAATGCTGTGCATGTCCTGGAGCTGGAAGCTGTTCTGGATTATTCACTGCAAACACCATGGCATGTATCACTGAAACTCTTGGTATGAGTTTGCCTACCTGCGCTACAGCTCTTGCATTAAGTGATAAGAAAAAGGAATTGGCTGTAGCTAGCGGTAAAAGAATTGTTGAAATGGTAAAAGAGGACTTAAAGCCATCTGATATCATGACTCAAGCAGCTTTTGAAAACGCTATTGCAATGGATATGGCTCTTGGTGGATCAAGTAACACCGCACTTCATATTCCAGCTATTGCATACGAGCTTGAAGAGCATGGTGTCCATGCAAATTTAGACTTATTTGATGAAATCAGTGATAAGGTAGCTCACATTGCACTTTTATCCCCTGCAGGTCAAGACACCATGGCAGACTTGCACAATGATGGAGGAATTCCTGCTGTATTAAAGACAATTGAATCCAAACTCGACACCAGTGTAATGACTTGTACTGGAAAAACATTGGAAGAAAACCTAAAAGATGCAAAAGTCACTGGAAATGGAGTCATTCACACACTTGATGACCCTATTCACGAAGCGGGAGGACTTACTGTACTTAAAGGTAATCTTGCTCCAAACGGCTCTATTGTAAAGTCTGCAGCTGTACCTGAAGACATGATGCAACTTAAAGGTCCTGCTAAAGTCTACAATAGTGAAGAGGATGCAGTTGAAGCTATCTTCAATCATGAGCTTAATGAAGGAGACATTCTTGTAATCAGATGTGAAGGTCCAAAAGGAGGCCCTGGAATGAGAGAAATGCTTAATCCAACTTCCGCTATCATGGGAATGGGAATCAAGAATGTTGGACTCATTACAGACGGCCGTTTCTCTGGAGGAACAAGAGGTCCTTGCATAGGTCACGTATCTCCTGAAGCGATGAGTGGCGGACCAATTGCAGCATTGAAGGATGGGGACATAATTGAAATCGACATCACTAATGGAAAACTCACAGTAGAATTAAGTGATGAGGAAATCAAGGAAAGAATTGCAAATGCAGACTTACCTGAGAAAAAGGTCAAAGGATGGTTAAACATCTACAGACGTTCAGTTTCCTCTGCAGATGAAGGAGCTATTTTAAGATAGCTTTTTTATTTTTTCTTTTTTCTATTTTTTTACTATTTTTTTTAAAAACCATTTTTTAATTAAATTTAAATATTTTATAATATAAACTATTCATATTATAATAGTATTAAAAATTTTAATTTGAATTTAAATTTTTAATTTTTATAATTATCTTAATAATTAAAAAAAATATGAAAAGGTGTTATTTTGGATATAGATTTAAAAGAAATAGCAGTTTATATTGTCCTTATCATTGTTGTTCTTATTGCTGCACAACACTTGAATGTGGTTGTCTCCGGCAGTATGGAACCTGTTATGTATAGAGGAGACATTGTAGTGCTTGAAAAAGCAAACTTACTTGGATTGCAGGAGTTCAATCCAGCTGATGTTGAAGTTGGAGACATTGTAGTTTATGATGCCCAATGGCATAATGGGCCTGTTATTCATAGAGTGATTGAAAAAGGCCAAATAAACAGCACTATTGTCTATAAGATTAAAGGGGATAATAATGATGTTGCCGATCCTTATTGGGTAACTGAGAATCAGATTACCTCTAGAGTTTTAACTTTTAATGGTCAACCTATAATTATTCCTAAAATAGGATACATATCCATATGGATAAGAGGACTTTAATATTTCATGATTAATTATATTGATGATGCAACTATTTTATTTAATAGTTTAATGTTTCAAATCAATTTAATTAATCGTTATTTTTATTATTTTTATAATAATTTTTTTATAGAAAATGGCTTTAGTTTTGCCTTATGGTGAAAGCTATTTTATAAGTTTTGAAAAAATCCATTTTCAATTTATTAAAAATTTATATTTATCGGTGTTTATATGTACTTTAAAATAAAATCTGAAGCTCAAGAAGCTTTAAAAAAAGCAGTTGATCAATTCGACTGCGATTTTGATGATGAAATTAAGTTGGAGTTTCCGCCTAATCCAGAGTTAGGTGATTTAGCTAGCACAGTTTCATTCCAATTGGCTAAGCATTTAAGAAAGGCTCCAAATTTAATTGCTCCTGAAGTTGTAGAAAAGATAGAACTTCCTGAAATATTCGCTAAAGTTGAAGCGACTGGACCTTATGTAAACTTCTTCATCAATCACGATATCTTTGCAAAGCAATTGCTGGATTCTGTAGATGAGGATTACGGTACCCTTGAGAAAGTTGATGAAAAGATCATATTGGAACACACTTCAGCTAACCCTAACGGTCCTTTGCATATTGGCCATATCAGAAACTCTGTACTCGGAGATTCACTCAGAAGACTTTTAACCACTGCTGGTAGAGAAGTGGATACCCAATACTATGTAAACGATATGGGAAGGCAATTGGCTATGATTGTTTTCGGTATGGAAGAGTTAGGATTGAAACTTGAAGACCAGCCTTCCGAAAAGATTGACCACAAAGTTGGTGAGCTATACTTCAAGGTCAATCAAATGCTCAAAGAGGATGAGTCATTAGGTGAAGGTGTCGATGCAACAATCAGAAAATATGAAGGCGGACCTTCTGAACTTGACGAAAAGTTCGAATATGCAGTTAACAGCTGTCTTGACGGTGTAAAGGAAACCTTGAAAAGAATGAATGTTAAGCATGATGCATTCGTTTGGGAAGGACAATTCGTAAGAACAGGTATCGTTGACAAGATCACCAATGAATTGTATGAAATAGGCTATGCAAGAAAAGAGGATGTATTGTACTTGGATTTAACCGAGTATGGTATTGACAAGCATCTTGTCTTAAGAAGAGCAGATGGAACAAGTTTATACTCTACAAGAGACATTGCATACCACATTTACAAATGCAAGAAATGCGATAAGGTATTGGATATCTTCGGTTCTGACCATAAATTGGCTGCAAGACAAGTGGAACTTGCTCTTGAAATACTTGAGGAGATTGAACCAAACAGTGATAAGATGGAAGTTATCTTCTATGAATTCATCACCTTGCCTGAAGGATCCATGTCTACAAGAAGAGGAGTATTCATTTCTGTAGATGAATTGATGGATGAAGCTGTAAAGAGAGCTAAAGAGGAAATCGCTTCAAGAAGACCTGAACTTGATGAGGCAACCGTTGATGAAATCGCTGAGCAAATCGGTATTGGTGCAATCAGATATTACATTGCAAGATTATCCCCTGAAAAACACATTACCTTCAAATGGGATGAAGCTTTAAGCTTTGAAAGAGGTTGCGCATCAATTCAATATGCTCATGCAAGAGCTTGCAAATTACTTAGAAAAGCTGAAGAGGAAAAAGGAATCGATTTAGCTAATATTCAAGCTGAAGATAACTGGTCATTGGATGACAATGAGAAAGAGCTTGTAAAATTGATTGCTAAATTCCCAAGCTTGATTGAAGATTCAGCAAATATAAAAAGAGTGCATCCTATTGCTCAATACTGTCAGGATTTAGCAGGTGCATTCAATAGATTCTACAAGGCAGAACAGGTAATCGGTTCTGATGTGGAAAATGCAAGATTGATTTTAGTTGAAAAAGCTAGAATCACCTTAAGAAATGCATTGGACATTTTAGGAGTAAGTGCTCCTGAGATGATGTAGCCAAACTTTTCCGAGTCTTCGACTCGCAAAAGTTTGATCAAAATTATTTCCTATAGTTGGGAGTGATATGCTCTTCAACTACTTTTTTTATTATTTTTTAAAAATAGATTTATTATAAAATTAGATTTTTTTTAATGATGATGTTGGATTTTAAGCTATTTTTGCAAATGGTGCATCATCTAAGGATTTTATCCAATTGATTACAGTTCTTGTTATTGGATATACAATGATTTCATAAATTATCTTAAATGCCCCTTGGCAGATTATCATTGTAATTAAAACTTCATTAGGCATCAATCCTGCAAAGGCAATTGTAATGAAGATTATTGCATCCAATCCTTCACCAAACAATGTGCTTATTGAACATCTGGCAAATAGGTAATCTGTGTATTTTTCCTTTAGTACTTTCATAAAATAAGCGTTTACATAAGATCCTACAAGATATGATATTAAACTTGCAATCAATATCCTTGGAGTGCTTCCTAAAATAATGCTGAATGCATTTGAAATTGCAGGATCTGTTCCAGGTAAAAATATGGCAATCTGATATGCTATGACAGCTATTAAATTTATTATAAAACCTAAATAAATGGTTCTTTTTGCAAGTGTAAATCCATAGATTTCAGTTAGCACATCTCCTACAATATAAACGAGTGGGAATATGACTACACCGCATGGCAATATTATATCATATAATGAAAATGTTTTTGAAGCAAGAATGTTTGAAATTATAAGGCATCCGCAAAACAATGCAGTAATTATTGGATATAATTCCATTTGACTAGGTTTACTTTTCAAAAAACTCATTTTACCACTATTTTATTTAATAACTGCCTATTTTGCACTGTATTGCATGAAGTTATATCAATTTCTCTACTCTTTCTTTCGCTTCTACCACTTCAGAGTCAGTGTTGTCAAATTCAAGGAATTTTTCATAGTTCTTTAAAGCGCTTTCATATTTCTCTCGTTCCTCTTGGATAATTCCAATCTCATAATATGTGTAATGATAGTTTGGATTGATTCCAAGTGCAAGGGAGAATGCTTCAAGCGCTTCGTCATCTTCCTCTAAGGCATGCAATGCAACACCTTTGTTGTGGTATGCATTTTCCAATTCGAAAATTGTTTCATATGGATTGTCGCTGTATCTTTCAATGCATTCATCTAAGGTTTGAACAGCTTCCTTATGCTTTTGAAGCTTGATTAAACAGCTTCCTTTTAAAAATAGAATATTGGAATTGTTTTTATCAGATTTGAGAGCCTTATTATAGGTTTTTAAAGCGTCATCAAATCTTTGATGGTTTTCAAGGACATATCCTTTACTCATTAAGTCATAAATGTCAGTCGCTTCCACTTCCATCACGATATCATAAACCTTGGAAGCCTCTTCGTAATTTTCCATAAGTTCGTAAGTGTTTCCTTTTGAAATCAATGCAGAAAGGTTGTTTGGATCTAATTCCAATGCATTATTGAAACAGTCTAAAGCATCTTCAAACTGTTGGGTAATTGTCAAGACAGTTCCCTTTTGAATGAATTCCTGAGCAGTGCTAGGCTCAATATCCAACATTGCATTCATGTCATCAATAACCCTTTGCTCATCGATTTCCATGCTGTTTCCAGGCTTGATGATATCCTCATCCTGTAATGCACGAGATTCGTTTTCAGCCATTTCTTCATTTTCAGCCATCAATGTTTGGAATTCTATAGAATTCATTAGGATATTTGCCACTTCAGGATACTCTTCAATGATAATATCCATATATCTTGCTGCCTCTTCCCTATTGTTTTCTTGGAGTGCAATTGTAATTTTGTTTACTAAGTGTTCTAATGCAGGGTCATTAAAGTCCATGTTTCCACCCTTTCCCTAAATAAAATAATTAATTTTTTCTATGATAATTTTTCAAATGAGATTTGGAGTCGTCAAATTGTCTAAATAAGTATAAATTTTTTCATCTTCAATTAGTTTGATTATTGATCTTGCAATTCTTTCAAGAAGTAGTACAATACTCCTTTTTGTGCATGCATTCTGTTTTCCGCTTGATCATAGACTACAGAATGAGGTCCGTCAATCACTTCAGCACTAACCTCTTCTCCTCTGATTGCAGGCAAGCAGTGCATGAAAATCACGTCATCATCTGCCAAATCGATAAGGTCTTGATTAACTTGATATTCCTTAAAGTCAGCTCTTCTTTTTTCAGCTTCTTCCTCATCACCCATACTTACCCAAACATCAGTATAGATAACATCTGCATCGCTTACAGCAGCTTTCACATCACTTGTGATTGTGATTGTGGAATTGTTTTTTGCAGCATATTCTTCTGCTTTAGCTACAATTTCAGCATTTGGCTTATATTCATCTGGACAAGCTACAGCCATATCCATTCCTAAGCATCCGCAGATCAATAAAAGTGAGTTGCATACATTGTTCCCATCACCTACATAAACGAATTTTCCATCAAATCCACCCTTATGCTCCTTGACAGTCAACATGTCTGCTAAAGCTTGGCAAGGGTGTTCTAGATTGGTTAAACCGTTTATGATTGGAACATCTGCCTCATCCCTAAGCTCGATGACATCATCATGTTCAATAGCTCTGATCATGATTGCATCAACGAATCTGGACAATACCTTTGCAGTGTCCTTGATAGGTTCCCCTCTTCCCAATTGGATATCGTTGGTGGATAGGAACAATGCGGTTCCACCTAACTCATACATTCCAACTTCAAAGGAAACTCTTGTTCTTGTAGATGATTTTTGGAAAATCATTGCTAACTTTTGATCCTTTAGAGGTTTTTCCTCCATTTTACCTGCTTTGAAGTCACTTGCAATATCTAAGATTCTAGTGACTTCATCTTCAATATCACTTACTGATAATAGACTTCTCATTTAGACTCCTTCATAAAATTCATTTAAATCTTAAAAATAATTTATATGCATTATATATAAATTTCTAGTATAATAAAAATAAATATTTATTTTTAATAATATTAAAACTTATCACTTTAAAATACATGTTTTTTATAAAAAACTAAAAAGTAGTATAAAATAGTTTAAAAAATAGGGTTAAAAATTATGTTTACACTCATTAAAAAATAGATAAAAGAATTTACAACTTTAATATTAAAAGTCAGAAAGTGTTCTTTGTTTTAAATCAGTTTCACGATGAGGTTTAATGTTTTCCTCCCTTGCCAATTTAACAAGTCTTCTTTGATAGATCAATGCTTTCTTGAACTGATTCTTATCATTCAAATATGAAATAATATCTTTAAGACCTTGGATTTCCTCTTCAATGCTGTATTCTTTTGCAAATTCAGTCTTATCCTCTGCTTTCAGAACATCCTCGTCCTCATTTTCAATTGGATTGATTATTTCTCCGAGAGTAACTACACTTTTTTCTCCAAGCTCATCCATTTCATCTGAAATTAGTTCAGTTTCTTCAATTTTTTCAGTTTCTTCAATTTTTGGCAATGTGTCCTCAATCATTTCTTCAGCTGAATCGACTTTGGAATCCTCTTTTTTAGGTTCAAGGAATTTTCTTAACTTATCTCTAATTGCATCGAGATTGAAATTGGAACTTGCTATTTGCTCTTTAGGATTTTCTAGAATGAGTTCAAGATATTGATAGGATGTTTTTGAAACATTTTCCACAAAGTTCTTTAGCTCTTGAGGAACCTTGTTTTCAATGAACTCATCATCGCTTTTTATGCTTTCATAATTGTCTTTCACCATTTCATTCAAGACCAAAATGGTTTCCAGATTATCAATCAGCAATCCTCCAGCAAGATAAGATTTGACTATTCCCTCATTTGCAAGATTTTGGGTTTTTAGTTCAAGATAATTGTCAAGTGTATTGTAGATTTTTAAAAGCTCTATTTCTTGGCTTTCATCTAAAAAATTAGTTAATTTGATTTTATATTCATTTATCAATCCTATAAAATAATCGTTATTGTAATACTCAACAAGGAGATCTATTTTCAATAAAATAAGGTTTTCTTCAGCGACAGTACTGTCTAAATATTCATCACAAAGCTTTAATGCCTTTTGGTATTTTCCTTGTCTTTCTAATTTCTTCACCTTTTTTAAGGTTGTGTTTTTAGACTTTGCTGATTTAGACATAAAATCACCGAATAATTTTTTTAAATATTATAATCCAAAGTTATAATCTAAAGCTATATTAAAGTATTAGTTGTTAATTAGTTAATGAATAACTAATTAACCTTTAACCATTAATCTAAAACAGATTAAAAGCTTATTCGTTTCTGATTGCTTCCATATGATCTATACGTTTTTGGATTAAAGCTGCAGTTCCAACGTCTCTTCTATGGTAAACGTTTCCTCCAACTAAGTTGCAAGCCTCTTCAGCTATTTTTTCAGCTTCAGCAATGGTTTCTCCTTGAGCAACAATTCCTAAAGCTCTTGAGCCTGAGAGATGGATTCCATCTTCCTCTTGGCTTACAGCTGCATAGAAGACTTTTGCACCAAGCGCTTCAATAGCTTCCTCATCCACTTCAATGAGCTCTCCTGCATGAGGAGTATCTGGGTATCCGTCAGGAACGATGTATTTGCATACTGAAGCCAAGTCTTCAAATTCAACATTGGATAGCTTTCCATCAACAATAGCTTGACAGACATCTATCATTGGAGTTTTTAAAAGTGGAAGCACGTTCATTGCTTCAGGGTCACCGAATCTTGCATTGTATTCAATGAGTTTTGGGCCTTCATTGGATAACATGAATTGACCGTAAAGAATTCCTTTGTATGGAGTGGTTTCCTTAGCTATTGCCTTTAAGGTCTCTTTCATGATGTCAACAGCTTCATCATAATCCTCTTGAGTGAGGAATGGCAATAATCCTCCAACATCAGAGTAGGAACCCATACCACCAGTGATCAATCCTTGGTCGTTTTCAAAAGCATGAGGATGGTCTTGAGCTGCAGGCATTGGAGCTAAGTTTTCCCCATCACAGAATGCTTGGATGGTGAATTCCTCTCCTACAACTTTCTCTTCAATTATCACTTGTGCAAATCCTCCCATTGCATTGTCCATAACTTCCTTAGCATAAGCTTTTGCATCTTGGTTATCTTTAAGATGGTCACCTACGATCTTTACACCTTTACCTCCAGTCAATCCTACAGGTTTGACTACAACATCCTTTTCGTATTTATCCAAGAAATCGCTGATGTCTTCATAGTTATCAAATACCTTGTAGGTCAATGATCCTTTGATTTGGTATTTTTCAAATAGGTTTCTCATAAAGGATTTATCAGTTTCAATTCTTGCAGATTCTTGTGCTGGTCCAACACAAGGGACTCCAACTGCTTCAAGAGCATTTACAATTCCTTTTCCAAGAGGAGCTTCAGGGCCGATTACAGCCAATTCGATTTCATTTTCCTTAGCGAATTTAGCCACTTCATCAACTTCCCCTTCATCTCCCTTCTTAAAAGTGGATATTTTACTGATTCCAGGATTGTTCTTGCTCATGTAAGCATATAATTCTACATCATCTTTTATCAATGCATCACAGATTGCATGTTCTCTTGCACCGGTTCCAACAACTAATACTTTCATTTTTAATCTCCATTCTAGAGTTTTAAGATTAATTCTTTATCAAATAAAATCTTTATAGATAAAATCTTTATCAAATAAAAAATTTTTAAAAATCTATTTTAAAAATCTTTGTTATTATGATTTATGTTTTTATTAGTATATAATTTTTAAAAAACTTATGTTAATATTTATATCTATCTTAGGATATATATTATTATATTACAAATTATTGAAAAAAATTTTAGAAAATTTTTTGTTTTTTCAAAACGGGATTTTCAAAAATTAAAATCATGATTATTGAATTTATTAAATGAAAAGGATGGTTGAAAATGAGAGGCGGAGACGCTATAATACAAGCTTTAAAGGATAACGGTGTAGATACCATATTCGGTTACCCTGGAGGTACCGTTATTCCATTTTATGACATGCTATATGACTCAGACTTAAAGCATATACTTGTTAGACATGAACAATGTGCGGCACATGCTGCTGAAGGTTATGCAAGAGCTTCTGGTAAAGTTGGTGTCTGTTTAGCTACTTCTGGCCCTGGTGCAACCAATTTAGTCACCGGTATTGCAAATGCATATATGGATTCATCTCCACTCATTGCGATTACCGGACAGGTAGTTAGTAATTTGATTGGTAATGATGCATTCCAGGAAGTAGACATTATGGGTATTACCATGCCTATTACAAAACACTCTTACCAGCCAAAAGATGCAAACGATATTCCAAGCATCATAAACACCAGTTTTGAAATTGCTTCAACTGGTAGATGCGGACCGGTATTGATTGATGTTCCTAAAGAAGTGCAAGAGCAAGAATTGGATGATTATGTATTGGGAACAATCCCTACTCCAGGTTATAAGCCAACTGTAAAAGGAAACAGCAAACAGATTGCAAAAGCTGCAAGAATGCTTCTTGAAGCTGAACAGCCATTTATCTTAGCTGGTGGAGGAACCATATTGTCTGGAGCTCATGATGAAGTCAAGAAACTTTCAGAATTGATCAATGCCCCTGTAGCAACTACATTGATGGGTAAAGGAATCGTTGATGAAAAGGATGATTCCTCTATAGGCATGCTTGGTATGCATGGGAAACAGGTAGCTAATCAAAATGTAAACAAAACCGACTGTTTGCTTGCAATAGGTTGCAGATTCTCTGACAGGACTACAGGTAAATTGGAAGAGTTCATACCTAATGCTAAAGTCATTCACATTGATATCGATCCTGCTGAAATCGGCAAGAATGTTGCTGTAGACTTGCCTATTGTAGGTGATGCTAAGATAGTACTAAATCAATTGATTAAAGAGTTAGAAGGCAATCCAAGCGATAAGACTGCTTGGTTAAAATCTATTGTAGAATTCAAGAAATCTACTATACCAAGAGTAAGCTATGATGATATACCATTGAAACCTCAACAGGTAATCAAGGAAATTGCAAACTCAATCACTGAAGATACCATTGTAACCACTGATGTAGGTCTTCACCAAATGTGGGCAGCACATTTCCTAGACATTTCAAAACCTCGCAAGTTCATATCTTCAGGAGGTCTTGGAACTATGGGATTCGGTTTCCCGGCAGCTATTGGTGCAAAGGTTGCATGTCCTGATGATGCAGTGCTTGCAATTGTAGGTGATGGAGGATTCCTTATGGTTTCCCAAGAATTGGCTACAATCAAGGAGTATGACATTCCTGTAGTTATCGCTATGTTAAACAACAGAAAATTAGGAATGGTTTACCAATGGCAAAACAAGATGTACAATCAAAGATACTCCCAAACCGATATGGGAAGCACTCCTGATTTTGTTAAATTAGCTGAAAGTTATGGCATCAATGCAGTAAGAGTTGAAGAAGTAGGCAAGACTCAAGAAGTATTATCCAAAGCATTGAAAGATAATGAAGCTATTTTAGTAGACATTACTGTTGAGAAGAATGAGTTCATTCCAATGTTCCCACCAGGTGGAGGCATAAATGACCTTCTTGGTGAGTATAAATATGAAAGTGATGTGGAACTTTCTAAAGATTCTCAAAATGCAGAAGGGGGAAAATAAATGAGCGAAAAATCTCATGTTATCAGTACTTTAGTTGAACACAAGCCAGGTGTACTTCAGAATGTTGCAGGATTATTGAATAGACGTGGATTCAATATTGACAGCATCACTGTAGGAACATCTGAAGTTGAAGGTTTAGCTAGAATGGTTTTCGTTGTAAAAGGTGATGAAAAGGTCTTGGAACAGGTCATCAAGCAATTGCACAAGCTTGTTGATGTTGTAAAGATTAAGGATCTTGACCCTGAATATGTATTGAAAAGAGAGCTTTGCTTAGTTAAAGTCAAGACAACAAGGGAAAAATCAAGGTCTGAGATTATAGAGTATGCAGATATTTTCAAGGCAAAGATCATTGATGTATGTGATGATTTCATTACAATGGAAGTTACAGGAAATCCTGAAAAGATTGATTCATTCCTAAGATTGATGAAACCATTCGGAATTAAGAAAATAGCTCGTACTGGACCTACTGCTATAGCAAGAGGTCATCATTAGTTAAGGGGATTTCTCTTAACTACTTTTTTTATTTTTTAAAATAAAACCAATTTTTAATTATTTTATTTATCTATTTTTAATAATTTTTTAAAAAAACTTTTTTATTTAGTTTTATTTATCTTTTTATGACTCAACCCCATCGTATCTGTCTTTGGATATCTTTTCGAACTTTTTAATGAAGAATTTAGCCCATACATATCCAACTGTTCCTCCGAGGAAACAACCGAGCACTACTCCTGCATATATTCCAACAACTCCCCATCCAAAGATAAAGCAGAATAAGTATGCTAGAACAGATTCTAGGATGAGTGATCTAAGAAGGGTAATGATAAGGGAGTATGTCCCCTTTCCAACTCCTTGGAACATCATTGAAGACATAATACCATGAGGTATTGCAAGCACGAAAAAGCTTAGTATGCTGATTGCAGTTGCGATTTGTGATGAAAGTCCTGCACTTGCATTTGTATAACTGAATGCTGTAGCGATTTGGCTTGAGAAAATGACCATGATTGCTCCAAGCAAGATTGATACTGCAAATCCTAATTTGATGGAGTAACTATGCCCAATCTTAAGGTTTTTATAATTGTGTGCACCGTATGCCACACCTGCCACTGTAAGAACAGCTGTTCCAATACCTATCAATGGTATCATACATAATTGAACAATCCTCATGGAAGCGGTATATACAGCTACTGCATCAGTTCCTGCTGTAATAACAAGCATTGAGTTGATTATGATTGCAAGTGCTGAAAAGATTACGTTTTCAAGGGTTGAAGGGATAGCCACTTGAAGTGTGTCAATTAGAATTCCGCTATTGTATTTAAAGTTTTTAGGGTTCAAATCAAGGAAAAGGTCTTTTTTACCCCAAATCCAATAGCTCATAACAAGAATAGACATTGTACATGAGATGATTGTTGCCCATGCAGCTCCTACGATTCCTAAATCCAATACATAAATGAAAATAGGGTCTAAGATAATGTTGAGTATAGCTGTAACTGCAATAGCTATTGTAGCTCTTCTCATATCTCCTTCAGATCTGAATATTGCAGACAATACTCCTGAGAAAACAAAGATGAATAGGAATCCAAAGATAATGTAACCGTAATCGAGTGCATATCCTATTGTATCTCCTGCACCCATAAGTTGAAGAATTGGAACCATCAATACAGTCATTATAACTGTAAATATGAGAGATACAACTATTGAAAGTACGATTGCATGCAAACCTGCATTGTTTGCCTGTCCAAAATTATTTGCACCGATATATCTTGCTATAAGTGAGTTTGCACCTGAACCGATACCGTTTCCAAGCCCTACAAGAACCATGAAGAGTGGTGTGATGAATCCAATTGCAGCCAATGCATCTGAAC
Organism: Methanobrevibacter sp.; assembly: GCF_017432245.1. Taxonomy (GTDB): domain Archaea; phylum Methanobacteriota; class Methanobacteria; order Methanobacteriales; family Methanobacteriaceae; genus Methanobrevibacter. The sequence goes on along the minus strand of NZ_JAFRJO010000004.1, from coordinate 1,773 downwards.
CGATACCAGCTACCCATATGCTGTCAGCAAGGTTATACATCATGATCAAAAGCATAGAAACCATCATTGGTACACTAAGCTTTCTTATAGCCCTTTTCGGATCTCCTGTAATCACTTCAATATTTTCATTCTTTTCTTTATTTTCGCTCATTAATCCTTTTCCCCTTAATCATAACATTTTCTAAAAATAATTCTCATATCTAAAAATAATTCTTATAGTATTTCATTATATGTCTTAATCAATATATAATTGTTGCATAAAAATGTATGAAAAATTGTTTTTTCACTAGCCTTTTTAACTAGCTATTAATTATGCTATTAATCATATTGATAAGTTTTATAAACTATTAAATTAAATATATAAACATTATATTTAATACTCAAATTAGTAAACGTTTCAATAAACTAATTTCTCTATTGAATATATTGGTTTATTGTTTAAAAAAAATAAAGCGATAAATCATTAACCATTAAATTTACAAAATTATTAAAAAAACTTAAAGGAGTTATAAAGATGAAAATGTATTATGATGACGATGTTGACGCAGAAGTCGTTGCAGACAAAACCATTGCTGTAATCGGATACGGAAGTCAAGGACGTGGTCAATCTAGAAACATGGCTGACAGTGGATTAAATGTAATTGTTGGTCTTAGAGAAGGAGGTTCATCCTGGCAAAAAGCTGTTGATGATGGAATGAATGTAAAAACTATTGAAGAAGCTGCTGAAGCTGCAGACATTATCCACATCTTATTACCTGATGAAACCCAAGAAAAAGTTTACAAAGAACAAATCGCTCCTTATGTTGAAGCTGGAAACACTATTTCATTCTCTCACGGTTACAACATTCACTTTGGTTTAATCCAACCTGGAGAAGATGTAAACATCGTAATGTTTGCACCTAAAGGACCTGGATCTCGTGTCAGAACCACTTACTTAGACGGTTTCGGTATTCCTGGTTTAGTAGCTATTGAACAAGACGCTACTGGAGACGCATTGCAAATTGCATTAGGTATGGCAAAAGCTGTTGGTCTTACCAGAGCAGGTGTAATTGAAACCACCTTCCAAGAAGAAACTGAAACTGACTTATTCGGTGAACAAGCTGTATTATGTGGTGGATTAAGCGCACTTATCAAAGCAGGATTTGAAACTTTAGTTGAAGCAGGTTACCAACCTGAAATCGCTTACTTTGAAACCTGTCACGAAGTAAAGCTCATTGTAGATGACATCTACGAAAACGGTATGGCTGGAATGTGGCATGATGTAAGTAACACTGCTGAATACGGTGGATTAACCAGAGGTGGCAGAATAATTACAGATGCAACTAAAGCTGAAATGAAAGCAATCTTAACCGAAATCCAAGACGGAACATTCAAAAAACAATTTGCAGATGAAAACGCAACTGATGCAGCAAACTTAAAAGAAATGAGAGCTGCTGAAGAAAAAGAAGACATCGAAATTGTCGGTAAAAGATTAAGAATTGCTTGTGGATTACAAAAAGAAGATGAATAACCAAGCTTTTTAGCCTTCGGCTAAAAACCTTGACCAAAATATTTATTTACTAGTTACTATACTAGTTTCTTCTTTCTTTTTTTCTTTTTAACTATTTTTAACAATTTTTAATTATTTTTACAATATTATTAACTATTTTTATCTAATCTTTCATTTTGAACTTTTTAAAAACTTCTTGCTTTTTTAAATATTATATAAAAGTTTTTAAACTATGTTACATATATCTAAATTAATGATTAGTCTAGATTTTTTTTAATTTAATT
>NZ_JAFRJO010000053.1 GCF_017432245.1 Methanobrevibacter sp. | reverse complement strand
GATAGGGTTTTCTATGCTGCAAGTGCTAACTTTAAATTCAAACCTGGAGCTTCTATCGTAAGCTGCCGTAGAGGTGGAGCAAGTGCAAGCTTTGACAGATTGAACAAGTACTTCACCATTTCAAACATGCCTGTAATTGCATCCCAATACTGGAACAGTGTTCATGGAAACACTCCTGAAGAGGTCAAGCAAGACTTGGAAGGTCTTCAAACCATGAGAACATTGGCAAGCAACATGGCATGGATTTTAAAGTCAATTGAAAATGCAGAATTGCCTAAGCATGAAGAAGAAAAACAAAGAACTAATTTTATCAGATAATCTGATATCTTTCTTTTTAAATTTGAAATAGGATAATATTTATATTTATTGAAAAAGAAATATTATTATTGTATTAATCTTAAAAGATTTAAATATACTATTTGTATTTTTGAAAAATTTAGGAGAATTCTTATGGATACTGGAAATAAAATAATTATTATTTTACTTATCTTGATTGCAATTGCTGCAGTTGTTTGCGGTTTCCTATTCATATCTAATGGCTTAGGAGACTCAAATGATACAGAATTGCAAGAAAATGTAACTAATGTTACTAACACAACAATTAATGAAACAGAGAATTTAACAGCTGATGATGGTACAGGTACTAGTGTTAGCACTAGTTCCAGTTCTTCAAGTTCTGGTGTGAAATATAGGCCTAGTTCAAGTTCCAGTCATTCTGCTAGCCCAAGTAATTCTGGAGGTTCCAGTTCAGGTTCCAATGGTTCTGGTTCTGGCTCTAGTGATTCAGGCACCTCTGATGGTGGAGGATCTTCTGATGGTGGAGGTTCCTCTGATGGTGGAGGTTCCTCTGATGGTGGGGGATCTTCTGATGGTGGAGGTTCCTCTGATGGTGGGGGATCTTCTTCAGGGTCAACTGATTCAGAATAATTAAAAATCTTCAATTCTTTTTTCATTATTTTTTTATATTTTTTCTTATTTTTCTTATTTTATTATTTTTATTTTTTGTCTTATTTTTCCTATTTTATTTTTTTTATATTTTTTCTTATTTTTCTTATTTTATTATTTTTATTTTTGTCTTATTTTTCCTTATTTTTTATAATTTTTCCTCCTTAATTAGGTTATCTAAGCACGGTTTTTTATTTCCAATTAAATGCTTATTTTTTGATTTTACCTTTAATTCATCCTTTATTCTTTAAAATAAGAATGGTCTATTTTTTAAAAAATCTTTCTTTAATTATATATTAATATTATATATAATATGGGATTTTACTTTTTTGTTTTTTAATTTAAAAAGCTTTATTTATTGCTTTTTTGATTAAATTCCTTTAATTTTGTTTATATTTCATTTATTTGATTATTATTTTGTTATATTTTAATAAAATACATATGTTTAGTTCTTTATTTATCTAATAAAGCATTATTAGATTGTTTTTAATTTTATTCAATAATATTTCTTTTTTTCTTATTTAATTTAATATTTTTTATTATTTTTTATAAATAAATATCAAATATTTTTTATTTTAAAATTTAATGATTATTTGCTTGTTATATTAAATTTAAGGTAATGATATTCTTCTGTTTAATTTTTTTTTAAGAGAAACATTTATATTATATTAATTAAAAATTTTTATATAACATTAAAAAAGAATTATTTTACTTAGAAAAAATTTCTAAATTCTTTAATTCTTGTAAAAAATATATTATGAAAATTTGTTTTTAAAATAAAAAATTAGCATTATTTTATTTGTTATGTTAATTCATCTTTTTTAATGTATTGAGGTGAAAAAATTTCGACTAAAAACAGAGCATTGCTTTTGTTGATCTTTTCATTGTTTATATTGACAATGGCTTCAGTATCAGCAAGCGATGTAAGTGACATAAATGATAATCAGAATTATCTTTCAGAAAATGAGGATTCAGTAAGTGATGATTTAAGTAGTCAATATGAGGATTTATCAGCTATTGATTCCAATTCTGCAGATGATGATTCAGAAGTACTTGAAAATACTAATTCTGAATCTAATGACTTATCCGATGCTACTGTTTTAGGCAGTGAAGATCCTGCTGAACCTACTAAAAACTCTACTTCTATTGTGAGTTCCAGTTCAAGTGTAGTAAACGGATACGATTATTCAGTCACTTTAAAGGATAATAACGGAAACGTTTTATCTGGAAAAACTTTGACTTTTACATTCAATGGAAAGTCTTATACTAAGACTACTGACTCTAAAGGTGTTGCTAGCTTAAATATTAATGCAAAAGCAGGTAGTTATGTAATTGGAGTTATTTTTGAAGGTGATGAATTGTATGAAAATTCATCTGCATCTAACAAAATAACTGTTAGCAAAACTCCTACAACTATTTCAAGTTCCACTAAAGATGCAGTTAAAGGAAGATCCTATTCAGTAGTTTTAAAAGATAAAAAAGGGAATGTATTAGCTTCAAAAGCAGTAACCCTCACTTTTAATGGCAAGACTTATAAGTTAACTACCAATTCTAAAGGAATTGTTAGTTTCACTATTACTGGCACTCTAGGAAAAACTTATAAATTGACTTATAAATTTGCTGGAGATAGCTATTATGCAGCATATTCCGGTTATAAAAATCTTAAGGTCAAAAAGCCTACAAAGATAGTTGGATCTAATGCTCGTTTAGTAAAAGGAGCTCAGTATACTGTCACTTTAAGAGATTCTAGCAATAAAGTTTTAACTAAAAAGACTGTAACAGTTGTATTTAATGGTAAAACTTATACCAAGACTAGTAATTCCAGAGGAGTAATCAGTTTGACTTTAAATGCTTCTCCTGCAAAATCTTATGATATTACTTATAAATATGGGGGCAGTTCCTATTATGGTCCATCTTCTAAAACAGTATCTGTATTTATTAAAACACCTACAAAATTAACCAATTCTGGCAGTTCTGTAGGTAAAGGAAAAAATTATTACGTTACTTTAAAGGATAGTAATGGTAAGGTTTTAGCTAATAAAAATGTAGTTTTTAAATACAGAGGAAAAAGCTATAAGAAAACTACTAATTCCAATGGAATTGCTAGCTTAAAAATCAATTCCCCTATTGGATATACTTATAGATTAACTTACAGTTATTCTGGAAGTAGCAATTATGGTTACAGTTCAGGTTCAGTAAATCTTAAAACTAAGATGGCTACAACCTTAACAGGATCCTCTTCAACCATTATTAAGGGAAATGCATATAAGGTTACCTTAAAGGATGGAAATGGTAAAGCATTATCTAAAAAGACTGTTACTTTTGTCTTTAGTGGTAGCACTTATAAAAAAACCACTGACTCAAAAGGTGTAACTAGTTTGGGTATAGGTGCTCAAGCAGGCAAATCCTATAAATTATCTTATTATTATGCAGGAGATTCCTATTATAACAGGTCATCTTCCGGAAATATTAATTTATGGGTAAAGCTTTCCACTTCACTTAAGAATTCAGGTAATTCCATAATGAATGACAGTTCTTATGTAGTGACTTTAAAAGATGGTGACGGTAACGTTTTATCCGGCAAAACCTTGACTTTTACTTTGGATGGTCAGACTGTTAAAAACACCACTGACTCTAAAGGTCAAGCTCATTTATTAGTGTCACAAAGTTCTCCTAAGACTGTTGCTTTAACTTATAAGTTTGATGGTGATAACGTTTACTCTGCTTCATCTGGATCTGTAAATCTGGATGTCAAGTCAGATAAGGTTTTTACATTTAATCATATTGCTCAATCAGCAAGCAATTTAAGAGAATTTGTAGAGCTTAAGGGTTATGTTCCATCTACAATTTCTGTTAATGGCATAAAGATTAATATGACTACCTTTGCATATTTAATGGCTAAATCAGTGGAAAATATTAATAACGGTAAAAAACTTGATGTGGATGTAATAACCCTTAATTCCACTTATACTAATGGAGGCAGTTCATCCATTAATGCTGCTTTAAATAAAAGTGACTATTTAGTTTTGGCTAACAAATTAATTAATCATTCAATTGATCAAGATAGACTTCCAAACTATATAGAAACAAGCATAGGTAAGATTTCCCCTAATTTATACATATTTGGACTCTCAAAAGCTTTAGATTTTTATAGGCTTAACAATAGATTGCCAAATTATGTTACTTTCAATGCAAAGGATGTTGATGGTACACCTGGTTCAGATGTCACTAAAAGAGGAAATGCATCCCAGTATAAAAAAGGTTTAAATGAGATACAGTCTCTCACTTCTGCTCAACTAGCCAAATATCTGGTCTCTTCTGGAAATGATGCACTTAATTCAGCAATCCGTTCATTGGCTAATAGTTTAACTGCTGGAAAAACTACTGTTTGGGCTAAAGCTGAAGCTATATTCAATTGGACTAGAGATAATGTGAAATATGAATATTATGCAAACACCAAGTATAAGGCAACAGGTACTTTAAGCAATAAGAGAGGTAACTGTTGTGATCATGCTAACTTGATTGTGGCTCTTTGTAGAGCAGCAGACATACCTGCTAGATATACACATGGTAAGAACTGTAAGTTCTCAAGTGGTTTGAATACTGGTCACGTATGGGCACAAATCTATGTGGATGGTGTTTGGTATTCTGCTGATGCAACAAGCAGCAGAAATAAATTAGGAGATATTCAGAATTGGAATACAAATTCATTTGATATTCCAGTCGGAGGATATGATATTGTTCATTTACCATTCTAGTTGGATTAATTAAATTTT
>NZ_JAFRJO010000052.1 GCF_017432245.1 Methanobrevibacter sp. | reverse complement strand
TTATTATCCTATTAAATTTTAATAAAATAATTAAGTTTAGCCCTTTATTTATCTTAATTCGAATAATTAATCGTTTTTTATTATTATTCACTATAAATCGTTAATTTTAATTTTTATATAGTTAACAATTCAGAAAATTATTTTAGCCGATTTTAATGTCTTTTAAAATTAAAAAAACTTTATTTAGTTAGATTTATTTAATTTCAGAGGCATACGTTTCTTATTTTTAAAAATTTTTATGGGAAAGATTTATAAGGTATTATGCCCTTAATTATACATAACATTAAAAAAATATTATCTAAAATTAGTTGAATTATCTTTATTTTTAGTATTTCATTGAATAAATTTTCAATAGAATACTATGAGTTTTTATTTCATTTAATAAAGATTTTTTAATAAGATTTTAATATTTTAGCAAGTCTAACAATATTAAATTTTTTTAGATTTTTATTGAAGAGCTCATATTTTTTATTGCATTAGTAAAATAAAAAATAATTTAAAGATATTTAGATTTTAAGAGTATTTTTTAAAACTTTTAAATTGTATTTTTTTAGTGTATTGAGGTGAAAAAATTTCGTTAGAGAAAAAAGCATTGCTTTTGACAATGCTCTGCTTATTCTTTATAGCAATAGGCGGAGTATCTGCTAGTGATGTTTTAGATATGTCTAATAATCCAGATAACTCTAATCTTATTAGTGATTCTTATGATTCTGAATCTGTTGAGTCACTTGGAAACTCTTATAATGAAGAATTGTCCGTAGGTGATTCCAGTTCAAATCCAAGTACAGATGATAATAGTCATGAAGTTACTTTTGAAGATATCGAAAATAAAAACACTTCTAGCAAGCCAGTTTCTACTAGCTTAAAAGTAACTAACACTAAGATATCATCAGGAACTAAACTTATTATCACATTAAAAGATAATAATGGTAAGGCATTGAAAGGTAAAAAGATTTATCTAAATGTTCCAAGCAAAAAAAGAGTTTTTACTGGCACCACTGACGCTAAAGGGCAAGTAAAGTTTAGTTTCTTTAACATTGGATCTTTTAAATCTTATGCTAGCTTTAAGGGAGATAGTTCATTCAAAGCTTCAAAAATAGATTTTACTTTTAAAGTTATAAAAAGTAAGACTAGCTTAACTATTTCAAATACTAGTGTACCTAGGTCAACTGCTTTAACAGTATCTTTTAAGAATGTAAAGTCTGATTATCTTTATTCTGGTAAAAAAATCAGATTTAAAGTTCCTAGCTTGAATAAAACTTTTGTTAAATACACAAATTCTAAAGGTCAAGCTAAACTTATCGTAAACTCTAAAAAGAATTTTTCTGTTATCATTAGTTATGCAGGTAATGATAATTTGTATAGCTCCTCAACTAAAGCATATATAAAACCTATTAAATGTAAAACAACATTATCATATTCATCCACTTCATTTAAGTATGGTGAAGATTTTGTTGTAAGTCTCAAAAAAGTTAATGGGGATCCTGTAAACGGCAAAAAGATTATTGTTAAAATAACCAATAAGGATGAATCATATACTTTAAAAACTAATTCAAAAGGAAATGTAATTGTTCCTATAAAGCATCTCGGTACTTTAAATATGAAAATTAGTTTTTCAGGAAATGATGTTTTTGTCAAATCTTCTGCAAGTCCTACTTTAACTGTTCTAAAGGGATCTACTTATTTAAAAGGTTCTGCTGATTCTGTTGGGAAAGGATTTGATTATTATATCACTTTGAAAAATTCTGGCGGAAAAGCCTTAGCAAATAAGAAAGTGACCATTATCTTTAACGGTAAGACCTTTTCTAAAACAACCAATTCAAAAGGTCAAGTTTCTATGGTAATGAATTACAAATTAGGAACTTATCCTATTGAAGTGACTTATGCTGGAAATGAATATTATGATTCATCTAAACTTTCAACAAAGGTTAAAGTTGTTGAACCATCAATCAGCATATCAAAGATCATTACTGCAGCTAAGGATTTAAAAGTCCGTGTAGAGTACATCAATATCCTAAATAAGGAATACAGTGTAAATATTGATGGCAGAAAGTATACTATGGATGAATTTGCATATCTTATGGCTGGTGCTTTAACCAACTTAAATAGCGGTTCAAAAGCAAATGTTAAGATTAAGGATTTATCAAATAATTACAATTCCTCTGGAAGTAAAATTAGTGGTAAGTTAACTAAAGCGGAATACCTTAATTTAGCGAAAAGTGTGACAGGTTTTGTTGATTCCAAAAATCGTATTCCTAATAACGTTCAAACTAATTTAGGTAAAATGGAAGCAAACCTTTATATTTATGCGTTCACTGCTGCATTGGATTATTATGGCAATCATAAAAAATTGCCTTCTTCTGTAACAGTTAAAACCAGTATTGTTAGAGGAGGATACTCCATTTCCATTAGTCAAAATGGTAAAATCCTAAACTACAGACAGATATTTGATTCAGACGCATTTGCAAAATACTTGAAGACAGGAGGAAAATCCGCACTTAATGATGCTATTAAAAAGAAAGCTAAAGAATTAACAGCTGGTTTATCAAGTCCTAGGGCTAAAGCGAATGCTATCTTTGAATTTGTAAGGGATGGTATTGGATACAGTTTCTATACAAATTCATTAAAAGGAGCAACAGGTACTTTCAGTTCTAAAAAAGGTAACTGCTGTGATAAAGCTAACTTGATTGTAGCAATGTGCCGTTCTGTAGGTATTTATGCAAGATATTCCCATGCAAAGAACTGTAAATTCGCTAGCGGATTAAATACTGGTCACGTATGGGCTCAAGTTTATGATCCTATATCACAAACCTGGTATACTGCTGATGCAACAAGTCGCAGAAATGAATTAGGTAACATTAAGAATTGGAATACCAAATCTTATAATGAGCCTAAAAATTATGCACTTATACCATTCTAGATTAATTGATTATTTGATTGGATAAATAGAATAATTCTTTTAAAGTTTTATTCTATAATTTTTATTTTTTAAATATTTTTTAATTCTATTTTTATTTATTTTAATTTATTTTTACTGTTTTTAAATATTTTTTATTTATTTTCATTATTCTATTTATTTTAATTCTATTTTTAATTATTTTTGTTTATTTTCAATTTTGTTCATTTTTTATTATTTTATCAATTTTTCAATAATTTTCATTAAGTTTATATAAGTTTAAATTTAAATTTTAATTGTAGATAAATTGATTTTTTTTTAAATACTGATTTTAAAAAATTTCTTTCATGATTATTATGGCAAAGTATAAACGAGTAGCTGTTGGGGGAACATTTGACAGATTTCATTATGGTCATAGAAGCTTGATTGCTAAGGCTTTTGAAATTGGTGAAAACGTTGAGATTGGTGTAACTTCCAATGTTTTTGCAGGTAAAAAAGAGGGAGACATTGACTCCTGTGATGTTCGTATGGCTAATTTAAATGAATTTTTGGGTACAAAATATAAGAATTTCCATATTTCCCGTTTGGATGATCCTTATGGCCCAACCATTCATGATGAAGATTATGATGCTATTGTTGTAAGTGAGGAAACAGAACCTAATGCTATTAAAATCAATGAAATCAGAGTTAGTAAAGGCATGAAGCCACTTGATATAGTTGTCGTAAGTTTTGTCTTGGCAGATGATGGAATACCTATTTCTTCCACACGTATACGTCAAGGAAAAATCAATCAGAAAGGCGAATTGATATAATCAATTCCATTTTTTCATTTTTTTATTACTTTTATGGATTTACATCCCAATATATATTATTTTTTATCATTTTTTGCTTATTTTTTATTACTAATTTTTTCGTAAGTTTATCCTTTATTTTTAATTTAAACCATTTTTATCTTTAATTTATTTGTATAAACTATTTAAATTAAGTATTTTTTAAAAATTCATGAAATTTTCAAAAATATTTAATTGCTCCCTAAAATTAAATCGTTATGTTTATATATTCATGTCGATAAATATAGTATTAAATATATTAAAATTATTTAGTATACTTTATATGATATAACAATTAGATATTTATTTAAGTGTGGGATTGTTATGATTTTTATTCAAAGAGATGGAAGCGAAACAAGAAAGTTATCTTATGATAATAATGTATGTTTAGCATGTGGAATATGTGCTGACTCTTGTCCAACCAGCTCCTTAGCTTTAGGGGATGTTTTAGGTATTGCAAGAGGTCAAGTTGAAGGAAACAAGCTTGCAATTGATGAGGATACTTGTGTAATCTGTGGATTATGCGCATCTGCATGTCCATTTGGGGCATTGGACTTTGAAATTGATGGTTCAAGCTCTAAAGACTTAGCTGCTTATCCGACCTGGACTCATGAATCTGCAATTGATGATGAAGCATGTGAATTCTGTGGAAGATGTACTGTAGCATGTCCTCAAGATGCAATATTGTTCAAAAGAGAATTGCCTGATAGAAATGACTTGTTGAAAGGTGAAATTTCAATAAACGATGAGGAATGTATCTACTGTAGTGCTTGTGCAGAATTATGTCCTGCAGATGCAATCACTGTTGTAAATACTCCTGATGCTTGTTCCATTGAAGTGGATGAGGATAAATGTGTCTACTGTGGTGTATGTAAGAGAGTATGTCCTCAAGAAGCAATCAAAACAGTATGTGTTACCTGTATGCACAGTGAAGAAATTGAAAAACCTAAAATCACTGGTGACATATTCATTGGATCAGATTGTATCAACTGCGGATGGTGTAAGGAAATCTGTCCTGTAGATGCAGCAGAAGTCACTAAACCATTCGATGGTGAAATAACAACTACTGAAGAGGAATGTGTAGGATGTGGATCCTGTGTAGACCTTTGTGCATGTAATGCAGTTGTACTTGAAGACAATGTAGCTAAATTCAATCAGGAATACTGTGTTTTATGTGGTGCATGTGCTAATGTATGTCCTCAAGAAAGAATCGTTGTTGAAAGAACTGGAATGAAATTAACTAATGTTTCTTCAGCTTCTTGGAAAGCAACTTTAGAAAGATTAATTGATTAGATCTGATAATCTTTTAATTCTTTTTTATTTATTTTCAATTTTTAATTCATGTTCATAAAATAATAAATCTCCATTAACATTTAGTTTGCGGGGGTTTTCTATTTAGTTAGAAAGATTTATTATTTTTTCTTTTTTACTTTTTTTATTATTGTTAGGATTTTTACCAGAAGAATAAATTATATTTTATTTTAGTTTGTTAAATAAAAACAGTCTTCCTTTAGCAAGTGTTTGATTGAATAAGTCATTGATTTCCAAATTAATTTTATAAATGTAAGTTCCGCAAATGATTGAAATCACTAAAATGGAACCTATCAGCAGAATTACTTCAACACTTGTTTGTCCACGATTATTGACTTTTAGAGATTCTAGTTTTTTCATTGTATTGCCATCGAGGAATTTTGCAGATTTAATAAATGCTGCTTACATTGTTTCTAATTGATGATATGTCTTGTGTAGCATTTAATCCACTTGTATTATTGCTAAAGTAAGATCTGTAAATCAACAATCCTGCCAAAGCTATCACTATCACTCCTCCAAATAATAGGATATATTCAGCAGCTCCTTGGCCATATTCATCTTTTGAAATTATTTCGGCATTTCTTTTTAATTTTTCTCTCATGGCTGAAATTCGTTTTTCATTTTCATATTTTTCAAAAATCATATTATCACCTCATTGTTTCTAATTTTTTTAATATTTATTATTTAAATATTGTCTTTTTTTCTTATTTAAATAATTATTTGAGGTTAATATTTTAAATAAACTGTAATTTTCTTGTTTAATATAAATTTAACAATTTTTTTATCTTTTTTATTCTTTTTATAATATTATATCATTTTTTGAATTCTGAGATTTTCATCAATTTTCCACCATTCCAGATTTATAATTTCTCCCCATATCCCCGTTATAAATTTTCATATAAATTGCTTATTCTCTTAAATTTTATACAATTTTGTTTTTATTTATTTTAGACTATCAATTTAACATAGATTTTTTATTTTAATCGATTTTTTATTATATTTTAGTTTTTTTACTAATTTTTAGGCCTTTTTTTATTCATTAAAAACAAAATTATATAAATGATTAATATTATAAATAAATATTAATAATGGTTAATTTATTAATAATATGCTTAATTTATTAATATTATGCTTAATTTAACCAAATTTTAATTGATTTATTTACTTATATTTAAGGTGGGTATTTGTGGCAGATTCGTTAGATATATTTACTGGTATTTTATTAACAGTTATTGGTTTAGTTCTTGTTTATGGAAGTATCGTTTATCGCCTCATAGATTTAATTCTAATTATTGGTGTTTTAATCACCATTTTTGGTATATACAAATTGCTTCAGGCATTTATTATAAGGATTTTGGATTCAAGAAGCTTTAATAGGAATTCAAGACGCAATAGATTGAATCAGAAATCTAAAAATGATGCTTTATCCCGTGTTGTGGAAAGTGCTAAAGAGGTTGAGGATTTAGTTAATTCCAAATTGGATGGAAATTCAAAATCAAAATCTAGTTCCTCTTCAATGACTCTTGATGAGTACTTAAATAGCAGTCAACAAGCAGAACCTAAACCAAGATTCAATGAACCAGTAGACCAATCCAAACAGGTTCTCAAGACTAAACCAGTGAATGAAGAAAAGCCTAAATTCAAACTCCCATCTATTAGAAAATCTAACAATCCTAAGAAAAGAAGCTACGGTTATTTGGAGGAAGATCAAGGGGAATCCAGTCCTGATACAGTTTATTTCACTCCAAATTATGAAAAACCTATGAAAGTTACTCGCAGACCAAGAAGGAAATCCAGCGAAACAATTAATTTGGCTAATGCTCCTAAAAGGTCTAGTGAAATTTCAAAGGCTTTAGCTAGTGTTGGTGATGCTGAAACAGTTTATGATAACGAGGTATCTGATGAAAGCTACAGCCTAATGCCAAAAACCATTGATGAAGAAATCATCATGCCTATTGATGAGATTGATTTAGAACCCCAAGATGAACCGGTTTATATTTTGTCTCAATCTGAAAATACTCTTTATAATAATGTAATATATGATGAATCTGCTGAAGAGGATTTCATAACCCCTATCTATGCAGATGAGGGTTATAGGGATGAACATGGCATAGTATATGGTGATTACGAAGAGGAAACAATTGAAGAGGATTTAACAGTTGATGTTAAAGGAGAAACTGATGATTTAGGATATATAACTCCTGATTTGGCTGTTGATGTTGAAAACTTGCCAAGACCAACATCCATTGCTTCAACAAATCCTATAGCTTCTAAAAAAGATGCAAATGCTAACTTATCCAGACCTCATAAGAAATCCAATATTGCGGCTCCAAAACCTAAAGTTAAGTCTGTTGAAATTCCAAGGCCTGTTCCAAAAGTTCACACTCCAAATGTGTCTGAAGAACTTGCTGTGGCTCCTGTTTCTGGAATTGCAAGTGGCAATGAAGAAACCATTACAATAGACCCTAATAATCCGGAATCAATACCTATTCCAAAATTGTTAAATAGTTATGTCATTTGTGAAAAAGGCATCTTGACTTCTCAAGAAGCTTTTGAGGAAGTTGCAAGTCATTCAAAAGAAGAGATACTTTTGGAAGCCCCTACCATTAAGGATATGGGAGATAGATTCCTGTCAAGCCTTACAAAGATCAAGTCAAGAGTCATTATTGAAGAATTTGATTTGGAGGACATTTCATATGTTCTCTTATTAAGCTCTCTCATTAAGAAAGGGGTTGAAATCAAGACTTTGCCTTCTGTAGACTCATTTAACTTAATCGGGGATACATCTCATGCATTATTGATTTCCAATAGTCTAGATGAGGATGATTTTGAATATGGTGCAGTTTATGATGATGAGGGATCTGTTGAAAACATTAAGGTATTGTTTGAATCCTCTTGGAATATAGCTAATGATTTGGATATTAATGCACTTGTTGAAAAAAATAATTAAAATTACTTTTAACTTTTATTACTAAGAAATGAAAAAAGGTGAAACTTATGGAAATTAGATGGTTAGGTCATTCTGCATTTGAATTAATCAGTGATGAAGGAGTAAAGATATTAGTTGACCCATTTATTAGCAATAATCCTGCTTGTCCACTTCCTGTTGAGGAATTGGATGCAAATATCATATGTATCACTCATGGTCACTCTGACCATTTTGGAGATGCAATGGAAATAGCTAACAATACAAATGCTACACTTGTTGCAAACCACGAAATTTCCTTATTCTTAGGGGAACAAGGTTTTGACTGTGTCAGCATGAACACTGGAGGTTCCGTTTTCATTCAAGGAATCAAAATAACCATGTTGGATGCAAAACACTCTTCTTCTATTGATTTTACAAATGAAATCCGTCCTGCTGGTGATCCTGGAAGTTTCCTATTCACTTTTGAAGATGGAACAAAAGTTTTCCATGCAGGAGACACTGGACTCTTTTCTGATATGGAAAATGTCATTGGAAAAATCTATAAGCCAGATATTGCAATGGTTCCAATTGGAGATAAGTTTACTATGGGCCCATTTGAAGGGGCACTTGCAGCTATGTGGTTAGCTCCAAAAGTTGTCATACCAATGCATTACAACACTTTCCCTGTAATAGAACAGGATCCTGCAATATTTTCCAATTTCGTAAATCAGCTTCATCCGAAGATAGATGTTGTAGTCATGAATCCATTGGAGTATTACAAACCGGATTTTGAAAAAGAAGAATAATTCAAACTTTTAAAGTTTGAATATTTTTTTTAATTACTATTTTTTAATTTTTTTAAGATATTTTTAGACGATATTCTATTTTATCTTTTTATTTTAATTATTCTTATAAAAAAAGAATAGAAAAAGGATTTATATAAAATCACATTTTCCACTAGGCAATACTCTCACAACATCATCTAAACTCAATATGTCATCTTCATTGATTCTGGACAATATCTCTTTAGCTATTTTTTCCTTTTTGGTAAAGCCTGGCTTTATGGTTACAAATTTATTTGTATGTTGTTTCATTGCATCAGTTGGTCCAGCCATTATTCGCTTATCACCATCATAGTCTACAAGACCAATTGAGATTTCAAGTTTTGCTCCCCTAATATAGTTTCTATGTCCACGAATGATAAATGCGCCTTTTGGCACAAACTCCCCTGAAACTGGGGTTTTTGAAACTTGGTCTGGCTCAACCCAATAGACGTCTTGAGATGTGAAGTTTTTCGACCAAGCACTTGAAAAGGAAGCTGAAAACTCACCTAATTCTTTAAGCAATTTGTCATTTAATGAATCGGATGGAACTTTCGCTACAACTGAAGGAGCACCATGTATATCTGCATGCAAATAAATATCATTTTGTTCTAAATATTTCTTTACAACAGCTTCATTGGTACCAGCATCTCTACCGCAAACAACTAAAATTCCATCACTTGATACAAACCATCTCAATTTCTCATACCACTTGAGATTCTTTTTGACTCTCTTCTGTGGGACCATGATATTTGACATGGCCTTTTCCTTTTTGGCTTCCATATCTGCAAGTTGTTTTTTAGTGTTTTCAATAGCTATTAAAGCACCTTTTATTTTTCGCTTAGCTTTTTTTGCCTTTTCATAATATACTTCAGCATTATCTGGTATGGATTTCTTGGAATCAAGAGCTATGCTTACATCATCTATTCTTAATGTAATGTTTCCTAAAGGATCCATGAATTCAAATATCTGTGCATCAGCCATTCCAGATTTCTTTGCATCTTTTAATGTTTTTCCAATTTCTTTCCATCCATAGTCCTTTTCCCTTGCACCTTTTATCACATTTAAAATGTTGTCAACTTGAACATAATTGGTAAAGAGAAGTTCACCTTTTCTTTGGGAATCTTCAATAGTTTTTTCAAAGTTATGCAAGGTTTCTTCCTGCTTTTCAAGCCTTTTGGAAAATTTGGAAACCTTTTTATTCCATGCGGCTTCCTGAATGCCAGTTATTTCATTTTTCACTTTGGAAGAGTAGAATTCATCACAGGCTTCATTGAAGCTTTCAAAGCTTTCCACTTCAAATTCTTCGTATTGACTTAATTTGATTGAAATTACATCTTCTTTTGCTTTGTATTTCTTATCAGGATTTTCCTGTTTCAATTTTTCTACTTCTTTTTCATTGTTTACAATCATTGGTGTGAACTGCCTTTTTTCCAAAGGTTCAAAAACTGATTTTAAAGCATTAAAAATGATATTTATTTCATCGCCGCTAAGTGCTGAACAGGATTCCTTCTTGCTTATTTCAGTATTCTGCATAATCTCTTCAGCATATAGGCTACCAAGTCCATTTTTAGCAAGAACCCTTACTATCTCCTCATCATCTCCACCAGTCACAATGTCCTTGAATTCATCGATTGTCAAAGTGATTGGATTGATTCCATTTTCAATAGGGAAGACATATTCCTTTTTAGAGCTTATGTCCCTATCGCTCCAATGCTTTCTCTTTAGAGGCAATATGATTTCATTCGATTCATTCAAGAGAATTATGTTTCCTTGTGAAAAGAGTTCAACAATAAGGGTGTAAGTCTCTTCCTTTTTCATCTTGATTTCTACTACCCTATCAAAATTATGCTGCTCAACGCTCACTACATTTGCTCCTTTCACTATCTTTCTAAGAAGCATTGGAAAACTTGGTGGGTTTTGAGGGTTTGTTAAAGGATATTGGCTTAAATGGATTCTTTTACCTGCTTGTATAACAAGATCCAATCTTCCAGTTCCTGCCTTATGGAATCTCATTACAACAGTATCCTTAGTAGGTTGGAATGACTTATCCACTCTTGCTCCAACCAATAAATCATTTAATTCCTGACATATTGTGTAAATGTCAACATTTGTCATTGATTTCATATTTTATCACTTGAATAATTAATGATTGAATTATTTTCATAAAATTCTTTAAATCTCCTGATTTCAGTAATTTTTTATATTTTTTATATTTTTTCATGCAATATTTTATATATTATATCAACTTATATAATTATAGTTATAGTTTTTATATGATTTAATTATATTTAAAACTTTAAAAAACTTTTATTTAAATCAAAATAAAAAAATCAAAATTATTTTATATTTATTTTTATTATTGGAGGAAAAATTAATGGATGTCACTGTTAAAACTGTATCAATTCATATTGTTGCGGCAATAGTTGCAGCTCTCATATCCACTGCATTTACAACTGGAATGTTAGGATTTACAAATCATGTATTTGCATTTGTAGTAGGTTTGGTAATTCTTTATTTCATAGGCCAATTTTGTGAAAAGATGTTTGGTGAAGAAGTTAAAGGATTTTCAACTTGGTTATGGGATGGAATCCTTCCATTCGGATTCTGTTGGTTCATTTTATGGACTATTTTAACTAATTATTTATAAATAATTAGTTTCTTTTTTTATTTATCTTATTTATTTTTTAATATTTCTCACTATTTTTTACTATATCTAACTTCTTATTTTTATTCAATGTTTTTGTTAAAAAAAAGTTTTTTGTAATATTTTTTTTATGAAAAATAGTTTATAAATAATTTTTTAATAAAAAAGTTTTAAAAAATAGAAAAAAAGAAAAAAAGTTTTTTAAATTAAAAAACTTTAATAATATTCATCATCTTCGTCGAATCCACCTAAATCTGGGCTATCAGAAAGGTCAGATCCACAGTTTTCACATATTAATGCACCAATAGGATTCAAATGTCCACATACATTGCAAGTTATCATGCTTTAACCTCAGTATAAAAGAATTAATTATAATACGAATATCCAAATGATTACAAAGATAATCGCTACAATGAATGTCAATGGAGCAATGATCTTACTTACCGCTACGATGGAACTGATGGTAGAGATAAGCTCAGTGGAATTATTCGGACCGAATGTCTTGAGATTTAAGATTCTTTCAGTGTTTGTTCCTGCTTCTACAGGCTCTAGATCTTTAATTGCCTCATTGATTGAAATTTTTACAAACTCTATAATCTTTTCCTTCTCTACAGTTCCAACTGGATTGTATCCTGCAGATAAGGTGTTTACAGTATGTGTATCGGTTGTCATTACTTCAATCTCATCAATATCCAAGTCTTTCACTGCATTGAAAATGGTTTCCCTGTATCCCAATTCCATATTGTTTGAATCGAATAATACATAAGCAGTTCTTTGTCCATTAACTTCAACTACCATGGTTTTCAAACCGCTTTCACCAATTCCTTGATGCTTATCGAATCCGCCGAGGTCTGTATAGTAACATCCGATTTTAATGTCATGTTCCAAGTCCAATGGCTCTATTAACTTGATTGTATCGATTAATTGGAACAATTCAGGGTTTCCAGGAAGAACTCCACCTTTTTCCTCGTTGAATGAATTGTGGCAGTCAACCAAGATATTGTTTTCAGTACCTAATTCTTTCTGGCTTTCTATCATTGCTGCAAGTCCTACAGCATATTCAATGTCATCACTACCTGATGGAGCAAATGTAGAGAGCATAATGGTTCCATTCTTGAAGAATTGAACACCGACATTTGCTTTTTTATAGGAATACCTAATGAATTCGCTTGCCTTAGGAGAGTATTCCATATTGTCTAAAGCCTTTCTTACAGCATCTTCTATCTTGACGATTTCATCACTTGATACTGGGTTGAAGTCGTGGGTTGAGGGACCATGTGCAACCATAGTGAATGCATCAAAGCTATTTGCCAATATGGTTGGCATATTGGATCCTCCAATGTCTCCAAGAGGTCCTGGATGGACACAAGGGCTTAAAAACAATGCTTTAATGCTACCGTCTAATCTTCTAAAGCTTGCAACACCTACAAGTGTATCAATAGCTTCTCCAGCATTGTCAAACAATTGCTCAATTGTATTTGTCCCTTCATTCATATGCAAGATGAAATAACTTAGGATTTCCATTGCTCCAAATCCTAAATTCTTTTTCATAGGGGACTCTACAACACTGATGAATGCATAAATTGCAATCAGGAAGATTACACTTGCTATAAGCACTTTAAATATTGTAGTAATATATCCTAGTGAGAATATGTAATCAATATTGTTTAGGAAACTTGTGATAATGAGCATTCCAATCATAAGCAATGGTTGGATAATTGCAATGACAAATGAATTGAAGAGCTTTATTCTAGTTGTAGCCAATATAACGAGAATATTGAATCCAAATGCAATAACACAAGCGAATAGGATGGAGTTAAAGAATAAATCCATATTGAAAATAAGTCCTACTGCTGTTCCAATGATACCTACAATTCCTGCAAGGGACATTGAGACCAATGCTAAAAACATGGAGTGTTTTGCCTTAAGGTTGATTCCATTAAGGGATTCCACCCATAATTGATCGGTGGAACCGGTTATGATTGCAGGCAATCCGAATACAACAAAACCGAATGCCCCTCCGTAGAAGAAGTCTTCCAATCCGTTTCCTACATTAACAGGCTGTAATAAAAATAGGAGAACTCCTATAATAAAACTTAGTATAATTATCATTAGCACTGAACTTTTGGCATTAGGCAATGTTCTAATCCATTTTGATAATCCTGCTACATTACTCATACTGGACATTAATAATCAACCTTTACTCTTCAATTAACTAAAATAAATCTTATAAATTTAGATCATTTTTATTTTAAAACTATTTCTTTTAAAGCTATTCTTAAAATAAATTTTAGATTATTTTTATATATCTAAATAAATAAATTATATAATATATAATATATGAAATTTTTTATATAAAACTTATTCTATTTAATTTTGAACTTTTTAAAAATATGATTTTAAGTTTCAAACTTTTATAAAATTTATTTGGTGAATTCATGATAGAATTAAAAACCCCAATTACTGATGATGATATTAATAAGCTAAAAGCTGGAGATGTTATTGCAATCTCCGGTCAGATATTGACTGCAAGAGATCAAGCTCATAAAAGAATCTTGGAAGAGGGAGCTCCAATTGACATTGAAGGAGCAGTATTATTCCATGCAGGACCTATTATTCAAGAGGAAGATGATTCCAACGGCCCTAAGTACAAAATGGTTGCTGTAGGCCCTACAACTTCCATGAGAATGAATCCATACGAAGCGGATGTTTTGGATATGGGCGCTAAGATTATCATTGGTAAAGGTGGAATGGATGATTCTGTTAGGGAAGCCCTAAAGAGAAACAATGCGGTTTATGTTGTAGCAACTGGTGGCTGTGCAGCATTGTATGTTGACAAGGTCAATGAAATAAAAGGAGTTAATTGGCTAGACCTTGGAATGCCTGAAGCTATTTGGGATTTGGATGTAGATTCATTTGGCCCACTCATTGTAGCGATGGACAGTGAAGGAAACAGTCTTTATGACTAATCTTCATGACTAATATTTTTTCAAATAATAATCAAATGACAATAACTAAATATTTATATACTAATTATTTTAAATATGATAATAATCTATATTAATTAATTTTATTAGTTACATATTAGTTTAATTTAATTTTTATCAGATTGATTATTTTATAATTTACGATTATTTTGGTGATACAATGGCAGATATTGCAGAAGCAGCTGAAAAGAAATTAAAATCAAGAATTAGAAAATTAAAAAAATGCAATAAGGATGAAGAGGAAAAAGAAAAATTCTTCAATCAGTTAGGTCTTTCTTTCACTATCAGTTTACCTACCAAAAATCCTGAAAAGCAAGAAGATTTTGTAATGTTATACACTAGTCCTGACGGAAACATAGTTCATGCGGAATACGCATATTCTGAAGGTGAAGAGTTTACTCAAATGGACATCAGTGAAAAGGATTTAAAAGTAATCATTGAATCATTCTCTGATTTTGAATTAAGTCTTTTAGACTAATTTCTTTTTAATTCTTTTTCTTTTATAATTCCATTATTGGAATTTTTTATCTATTTTTTAATTTAATTTATAATTTAATTCACTTTTTTTAGTTACTTTTTATGTTTTAGAATTTTTTAAGGTTTTATCATGATTGTCAATAATTCATTGGATGAAGTTAAGAAAAGGGAATCTGCATTGAAAATCATTAAGGAAATCATTAGCAAAAATGGGAGAGATTCCTTATATGATGTTACTGGACTTTCCGGTGGTTTTATAGCAAGTGATGAAGAATTGAATCTCTTGGAAACATATGTTGGGCCTGCTGTTTTTGAAGATGAGCTTCAAGTTGTAGGTCGTGAACATCTCGGTGGAGAAAAGGTTTTAGCAGTCAATAGGACAAGCTCCGGAATCTTGGCAACTATTTTAGCATTAGTTGAGGAAGGTTCTCATGTCAGTCATTTCTTAGCTGAATTTCCAGCACACCCATCCATTCCAAGATCCTGTGCAATTGCAGGAGCAAGCTATGATGAATTCATTGATATAGATAAGTTCACTATTCCTGATAACACTTCATTGGTTGTTGTAACCGGTTCAACAATGGACCATAAGGTAATTGATGAGAATTTATTTAAGAAAGTCATTGACATGGCTCATGAAAAGGATATTCCTGTTCTTGTTGATGACGCTTCAGGTGCAAGGCTTAGAACTGCTGTTTTCAATCAAAGAAAAGCCACTGAACTTGGAGCGGATTTGGTGGTTACAAGTACAGATAAATTAATGCCAGGGCCTAGAGGCGGATTAATGGCAGGTAAAAAAAATTTAATTGATGAAATAAAGGTTAAAGCTAATCAATTTGGGCTTGAAGCTCAACCTCCCCTGATTTTGGCTATGGTAAACGGTATTAAGAATTACACTGAAGAGAACTTGATAAAAGCAATTTCCAGAAAAGAAGAGTTCTATGAATTATTAAGTGAAAAATATGAAATGTTTGAAAAGACACCAACTGGTGTTATGATTAGTGAAGATTCATTAAGTGATCAATTAGAAAAGCTAAATGTTGAAACAGAGCTTTCAAAAAAGGATTGCTGTTTCTTATGGGCTATGCTTTTATTGAAGGAATTTGGAATTATTACAATACCTGCAGTTGGAATGCCTGGGGCTTCCGCTACAATCCGTATTGATTTGTCTACACAGGATGTAATAGATATGGATTTAAATGCATTGCATGAAAAAATAGATTCTTCATTTGAAGAGTTTTTAGAATTATCTCAAGATGTTGAAAAATCAAAAGAGTTAATTTTCTATTAAAAAACTAAAAAGAGTTTTTTGCATTTTTATTTTAAATTCTAATTTTAAAAAAAGAGGTAATAAAATGAAAAATTAATTTTCATTTTATTTATTTTATTTAAGTACTATTTTTAAATTATTCAACGGTTCTAAGTTCACCAGAGATGATTTTCTCTAAGGTGCCGTCTTGTCTTTCAATGATTAAACTGCCTTCGTTATTGATTCCAACAACGTATCCTTGGGTAATTTTACCACCGGTTTGGGTAATGTTTACATATTTTCCAATGGTATCTGAAAGGTCTCTCCAATCTTTAAGGATTTCTTCAATTTCACCATCCTTGTATAATTGGTAAACCTTTTCAAATTCATTAAGGAAAATTGCAATGAGTTCATTCTCATCGACTTTAGTAGGCAATTCTTCAGTTAAGGTGGTTGTGCCTATTCTAATGTCTTCAGAGAAGTCCTCTAATTTGAGGTTGCTGTCAATTCCAATACCTACAACAATCCAGTCGATTTCATTGAAAGTTGCATTTACTTCAGTTAAAACTCCAGATATTTTCTTTCCGTGAATCAAGACATCATTAGGCCATTTGATTCTAGCGTCAACACCTAAAGACCTGATGGATTTAGCTATTGCCACACCAGTTGCCAAGGTGATTAAACCAATTCTTGCAGGAGGGACTTGAGGTCTTAAGATAAGAGACATCCATATTCCACCTTCAGGAGCTTCCCATTTCTTGCCCAATCTTCCTCTTGCTTTGGTTTGAATTTCAGAAATCAATACAGTACCCTCTTCGGCATCGTGATTAGCTAAAAATTTAGCTATTGAATTGGTGGAAAACACTTTTCTGAAACAAAGGATTTCCTTAGCGATCTTTTCAGTTTCAAGGTTTTCGCAAATTTTATCTTTTGTAATGTGTTCAGTTTTTCCGAAACCTAATTCCTTGATGGCTTCTTCAATAGTCTCATCGTTTATTAAGTCTAAACGTTTAGCTTCTTCCTCTGAAATTACATTTTGGCTTAGTAAAAGCTTTATCATTTCTTTTTTCATAATAATCACTTAAGATATGAGTTTAATTTATGAGTTAGTTTTCTTATTTATTTAGGTTATTTTAATTTTAGGTTATTTTTATTTTAGATTATTTTAATTTATTTTATCCTTTGCTGTTTATTTCTGTTTTTTAAGTTGTTGAGCTTGCGCTGCATTGAAATAAGTTCCAACTGATGCAGAAATTGCAGCAATTTTCTTTCCAGGCATAAATGTAGATTTCATACGATTTACCCTTTCCAAATCCTCTTCTATTACTTTTTCCATTTCAGCATCGATCCATTTCTTATGTTCATCCACAAAGTGGGTGTGTAAGTCACCTGCAAGGAATGATTCATTTCTGAGTATTGCCTTATGGAATGGAATAGTGGTTTTTACACCTAAAATAATGTATTCGCTTAATGCTCTTTTCATTCTATTGACTGCATCGTTTCTTGTACGGCCACTTGTGACCAATTTGGAAATCATGGAGTCATAGAAAGTTGGAATGGTATAATTCATGTAGACTCCACTGTCTAAACGTACACCAGGCCCACCAGGTGATCTGTAACCTGTAATCTTACCAGGGTTTGGTGCAAAGTCAGCAAGTGGATTTTCAGCATTGATACGGCATTCAATAGCATGTCCTGTTATCCGAATGTCCTTTTGGCTGTATTCCAACTCTTCACCGCATGCAATTTTGATTTGCTCTTTGATTAAATCAGTATTAGTTACAATTTCAGTGATTGGGTGTTCCACTTGAATACGTGTGTTCATTTCAAGGAAGTAATATTCTCCATTTTCATACAGGAATTCTACAGTTCCTGCACTATTGTATCCAATGGATTCAGCAGCTTTCACTGCACTTTCACCCATTCTTTCCCTTAATTCTTCAGTCATGATTGGGGAAGGAGCCTCTTCCAATAGCTTTTGATGTCTTCTTTGGATGGAACATTCCCTGTCTCCTACATGGATGGTGTTTCCATGCTCATCAGCTAAAACCTGGAATTCGATGTGTCTTGGTTTTTCAAGGTATTTTTCAATGAATACAGTTGCATCTCCAAAGTTTTTCAAAGCTACTGACTGGGTTGCTTCAAGTGCACGTACAAGTTCATCCTCTTCATAAACCGCACGCATACCGATTCCCCCACCACCAGCTGATGCCTTGATGATTACAGGGTATCCGATTGCTTCAGCGATTTCCTTTGCCTCTTCAACATCAGTGATTCCGTCAGGAGTACCTTCAATAACAGGGACACCTGCGTCTTTCATTAATTGTTTGGAAGTGATCTTATCTCCCATCTTTTCAATATGCTCTCCTTTAGGACCAATCAATTTGATTCCATTCTTTTCACATTGTCTTCCAAGTTCTGGATTTTCAGCTAAGAATCCATATCCTGGGTGAATTGCATCTGCTCCAGTTTCAATTGCAGCATTAATGATCTTTTCAATGTTCAAATAAGACTGGCTTGGAGAAGGGTTTCCTAAAGGAACACTTTCATCTGCACAATTAGTATAAAGAGAAGTTTTATCAGCATCTGAGTATACTGCTACACTTTTCATGTCCAATTCACGGCATGCTCTCATAACACGTATAGCAATTTCTCCCCTATTTGCAATAAGTACTTTTTCAAACATGTTATACCTCTTTTTTCAATTTAAATTATCTTAAGAATTATGATAAAAAATATATGATTATGATTTATAATTATATTTTCATTATATATTATTTATCAATCATTATAATATTATATATGATTAATATTAATATTAAATTTTATCATTATTATGAAATGATTTTTTTCATAGATAAATTTTTTGGATAGGTAAATT
>NZ_JAFRJO010000051.1 GCF_017432245.1 Methanobrevibacter sp. | reverse complement strand
TTTTCTAATTTTTAACTTTTCATTTAGTATAATTTATTAAATATAAAATTCATATATTAATAATATATAAATATATAAAAATGATAAAAGTTTGATATTTTTAATATATAGTATTAATTTATTCAATCGATATTAGGAGGAGAAGTATGAATCCAGATAGGAAAAAGCTTATGCAGATTTTACATAATCTTGAAAGGGATTATGAAGCTGGTTTGATTTCTGAAGAGAAGTACCTTTATTTGTCTGACCAGTATAGGCATAAGATTGAAACTATTGAAGTTAGTGATAGAATTCGTGCGATGCAAGGAAAAGAAGAAACTCCTTCCTCAATCAAGTCAAGATATGATGATTCTCAAAAGTACAGAGAAGAAAAGGAAAAACTAGTACGTAAGTATATTCATAATCCTGAGACTTATACAGTATCAAAGAAGGAAGAGGAGTCTTCAAGTACCAGTCCATGGTATATCGCATTGGCAGTTGTATTTTTGCTTGTAGCTTTTGGTGCTGGAATCACTTTTGGAATGTCCAGCATAGGTTTAGATGGTGATGTTGGCGATATGCTATCTGCAGGTGCAACTATTAATGACACTGCTTTTCCTGAAGTTAAGGTAAACAAGTCTCTCAGTTACAATTTTACAAAATCTTACTCAAATACCACTGAATATGGTTCTTCAGATGATGATTCAAGTTCATCTTCAAGCAGTTCCTCATCATCTAGTGACTCAAGTTCCAGTTCTTCTAGTTCTTCTAGTTCATCTGGTGGAGGTTCCTCTGGAGGCGGTTCTTCCGGTGGTTCTTCTAGTGGAGGATCTTCTGGTGGTAGTTCTGGAGGAGGTTCCTCTGGCGGTTCTTCTAGTGGAGGTTCCTCTGGTGGTGGCTCTTCTGGTGGTAGTTCTGGAGGAACTGAGGAGTAAATTTATTGATGGTGCTATTATTATTTTTTTGGAGATATAATATGAAAAAAATTATTGGTATCGGATTAATATTAATTTTATTGATTGTTGGTGTTTCATTTTTTATAAATAATCCTATCAAGAACAATAATGAAGTTGACCTTTCACAGCAATCAGTTGATTATTCTGAAAATGGAATATCCTTATCAATGCCTGGGGATTGGGTTTCTGCAAAGTCCAATTCTAATGAAACTGTTTTAGCAGTTGCAGACCCTGATTATAAGGATTCCGCAGGTTTTAATAGTGTTAATGTGAATATTGAAAAGAAATCAAATGCAAGATCATTACAATCTGAATTCACTTCCAATTACAATACATTGGCTCGTAATTCTGATTTTAACATTTTATATATGGGAAATGTTTCCTTTAATGGTGAAGCTGCTATGGAAGCAGATTACACTTCTCTAGCAAACAATCAAACAAAAGAGCATAAGGCTATTTGGATTCAAAAAGGGTCCGACATTTATGTTATCTTATGTTCTGCACCGGAGTCTGAATTCGATAATTTGGTAGGTACTTTTGATTTCATTATTAACAGTGTTCAATTATAATAGTGATTTAAATAATAATTCACTATTTTTATTTTTTTAGATAATTATTAATTAGAGTTTATTAATAAAGATTTTAAAAATTTATTTAGATTTTAGATTATTTATTATAAGATTTTAGATTATTTATTAAAAGATTTTAGATTATTTATTATAAGATTTTAAATTTATTGAAGTGATTTTATGGAAATTGTTTTATGTGTTACTGGCAGTATTGCAGCAACCGAAACCATTAAGTTAGCAAGGGAATTTAGAAGGCAAGGTCATTCTGTTAAGGCATTCATGACTAAAGAAGCCACTAAAATTATCCATCCTAATGCTTTAGAGTTTGCTACTGGTCAAGAAGTTGTTTTGGAATTGACTGGAAAGATAGAGCATGTGAAGTATTCTCAGCAAGATTTGATTTTAGTTGCTCCAGCTACTGCAAATACCATTTCCAAATTTGCATATAAGATTTCTGACAATCCTGTAAATACCCTTTTGATTACTGCTCAAGGGCATGACACTCCTATTGTCTTTGTGCCTTCCATGCATGATTCAATGTATGATGCAGTAAGTGAAAATGTGGAAAAGCTAAAGGAAGAAGGCATTAAGTTTGTCAATCCTCGCATTGATGAGGGAAAAGCCAAATTCCCCGCTATTGAAGACATTGTCCTTGAATCTGTTCGAGCTGTCAATTTGGATAGGGTAAATAAGGGCATTTCAAGTAGTGTAGTATCTAATATTGCAGGAAAAAACATATTGATCAGTTTAGGGGGAACCTTTGAGGAAATTGATCCTATAAGGGGAATTTCCAACAGGTCCTCTGGAAGAATGGGTTTGGAATTGGCTAAGGAAGCATTCATCAGAGGAGCTAATTTGACTATTTTGGCTGCACACCATGAAGTTTCAATTCCAAAGGTATTCAATGTCATTGATGCGGAATCAACCACTCTAATGAATGAGAAGATTGATAAATTGATACCTGATTTTGATATTTTCATAGCCACTGCAGCTGTTTCTGATTTCACTCCAATCAGTAAGGAAAATTCTAAAATCTCTTCATCCTATAATCTATCATTGGAATTTGAACCTGTTGCAAAAATCATTCAAAGAATCAAAAAGATCAATGAAGATATATTCTTGGTCGGATTCAAGGCGGAATACAACATTTCAGAAGAGAAAATGATTGAGTGTGCTAAGACTCAAATGCAAGAAGCAGGAACTGATTTGGTTGTGGCAAATGACGTTTCCCATGATGGTTGCGGATTTGGATCTGAAACCAATGAGGTAATTCTTGTAAGTGATGAAGTCAAGAAGGTTTCATTAAATTCCAAAAAAGAGATTTCAAAATCCATATTTGATGAGATTTCTAAAAAAATGAATTAATTTTCAAGCTTTTTTTTAAAAGTTTGATCCAATTTTTTCTTTTTTATTTTTTTAACTATTTTTCAATATTTTTAATTTTCCAATTTTATTTTTGTGCATAATATTTTCATTATTTTTTTAGTTCGTTATATAATTTTTTTCTTATATTTTTCCTTATTTTTCTATATAAATTTTAAATATTTTTTCTTTATATTTTTTAATGGTCATTTTTTGCCCTTATTTAGATAATAATTAAAAAAAGTATTACTTTTTTGTAAAAATTAATAGTTCTTTCTTATTTTTGAAAATAAAGAAAAATTAGAAATATTTTTTAAAAATTTGATAAAAATCTAGTAAAAAAGAGTTAAAAATAGTTTATTTTGCAAAAAAAGTTCAATCCTCTAAGTTATTTAATTATGGAGTGTTTTTTATGAGTGAATTAACCTAGAGGATATTTTTATGAACTCTTTTTTTATTGCATTAGCAAATATATATTTGTAATATTCTTATATAAAAAGCTTTCAGTAGTAATACTTTTTTGAGATTGTTCGTAGTTATACTAAATTCGTATTTTTACTTAAAATTACTAAAAATTATGTTAAATTATTCTTAGATTAATTTTTAAAATTGAATTAGTTTTATTTCTGATTTTCAGTAAATTTTAATCTATTTTTTTTAAAAAATCTAATGTAAATTTCTCTTTTGAAATTGAATTTTTTGATAAAAGTAATACTTATAAAATAAGAGTTTTTAGAGCTTTAAATCAATATATTTTTCTTTAAATTTCTTAAAATATCTTTATAAAAATTATATGTTTTATTTTTTCAATAATAAGGTATATTTTATGATGAAATGAACTATATGAAAAGCTAAATTTTTGGTTTATAGTTTAAATAACAAAATGGTGGTTTTGAATTAAAATAGCAGTTATGTATGGTTTTTGAAAAATGATTTTTATCAAAAATGAATATATGTTCTTTTAAAAAGATTTCTCAACAAGAAAAGCGATATGGTCCTTTTCAAAAGGTTCTAATTTAATCTTTTCCAAAATGGAATAACCATTCTCTTTTATTTTTTTAGCTTCATCCTTGAATATTTTTTTAGGCTTTTGAATAACATCAATACTTCTTGCTTTTATGGTAATGAGTCCTTGTCCTTCTTCCTTTAGGAATAAATTCATATTATCCATAAAGAGTTCGCTCTGTTTTTCCTGTGCAACATCACAGTAAACCAAGTCTACCTTTTCAACTTTGTTCATGTAATGTTTAGGTTTGGTAGCATCTTCAAGGAGTGGCATGATATTATTTCTCTTTTGAGATAATCTGACTAGCTTTTTCATGCTGACTGGTGAAAATTCTACAGCATAGATCAAACCATCATCGCAAATGTCAGAAATGTGTGAAACAGTTGTTCCTGTTGAAGCGCCTAAGTACAATACTTTAGAATCATTGTTCAAGTCAAGTCCTTCCAATCCATTCAATAATGCTGCAGCTAATTTGGATCTTCTTGGATTCCAGATTCTGTACTCTTCCTCTCCCTCTTGGATAAGTCTTTCATCATAAACTTTTATTCCTGGACTTAAGTTTCTGGTAGCTATTTCACCATCTTTGTAAAATATGTTCATTTTTTCACATCTTTAGTATAATTAAATCTCATTAGAAAATATACAGGTTCTATTAAGTGTAGCTATTTTCTTCGTTTCTTTTTATTCTTCTTGTTTTTCTTGCTTCCTTTGTATTTCTTGCTTTTTCCTTTTCCCTTATCCTTTTCGGCCTTTCTTTCCTTTGCTCTTTTTTGGCTTGTCTTTTTAGGGAATGGATTTTCCTTTTCTATTTGTTCAACTTTTTTGAGGTAATCCTCTGCAATGCTTGGATCATACTCACCAGAGAACACATCCTTTCTTACAGCGAGTGTAATCTTCAATGCTAAGTTTCTAGCTATTTTTCCTCTATTCCACCATTTGGCACCACGAACACTTGGGTGTTGGAATATCAATCCATGCTTTGGAGGACGCTCTCCAGTTTTCAAATGTCTGAAAATTGCCTTTTCAGCACCCATTATCTGAATAACACTTGCAGGATAAGTTGCTAATCTTTTTATGCTTCCAATGTGTGCGATTAATTTGGCACCTAATGTGGATCCCAATAAGTCTCTTAAGTTAGGAGCAATTGCTTCCATTTTAGAATCGATATAAGTTTCAAGTTCATTTCTTGAGTTTTGAAGTGAATAGATGGATTCTGCAAAACTCTTCAACATCAATAAGTCATCCTCTTCAATATCAGCACCAGTGCTTTCTTCAATTTCTTCACTGAAATGCTCATTGAAGTTTTCCAAAATGTCTTCTCTATTTTCACTTTCAGCTATTAGCTTTATGTAGGTTTCATTATTGCTTATTGTGTCCATTTCTGGGAAATAGATTGTGTACCAGTCACGAATACGTTCAACTAATTTACTGATTGATTCATCAATGTCATCTACAGAGTTTATTGCCTGAATCAAGAGCTTGTCCTCTTCCTGTGAAGATTTCTTGATTTTGTATATTGCCAGTTTTTCATAGATTTGAATGATTTCCTCCTGACTTTTTGAAAATCCGATTTCTTCAAAGACATTATCTATATTGCTTCTTAAGTGTTCTCCACCTCTATTTGGAGTTTTCACTTCAATATTTCCATAATTTTCAAGTTCCTTGTATTGGGATTTCCTTTTTGTGGTTTCAATGATAATCTTATCTTCTTCGATTGACTCCAGCTTTATTCCATTTATAAGTTCAATCTCTTCATCTAAAATCTCATTTTCCTCTATCTTTATGAGATTTGAAACCACTTCATTTTCTGTAAAAAGTTTATAATCAACTATTTGAAGATCCTCATCAAATGCAATAAATCCTGCAATACATTGTGTTATATAAAATTCCATAATCTTATTTTAATTTTTTTATCTAATATATTTTACATTATTTCAGATAATTTTTGCAAGTTTTTGATAAATTTTAATAAAATTTCGTTAATTTTCCGCTCGAAAACTAAATAATTATATATCATATAGTTTCCATATATTAAAATAGTATAAAATTATATTATATTATTTAAATATTATTTAGGAAAATTATTATGCTTATCAAAGTTCATGTTTTTATTGGAGGTTATTCATGTTAAAAACTAAATTATGCGGTGTCAGATTAAAGAATCCATTGATGCTTGCTGCAGGTGTATTGGGAAGCCATGCATCTTCCCTTAATTGGATTTTAAAATCTGGTGCTGGTGCAGTTGTATCCAAATCATTTTCAAAGGAACCTAATGATGGTTATAAAAATCCAACTACAGTTGCTGTAGAAGGAGGAATCATTAATGCTATTGGGCTTTCAAGTCCAGGAGTTGAAGCTTTCATAGATGAATTGGAAAAGGTTGACCGCATAAAGGGTAAATCAATCGCTTCAATTTATGGTGCAACTCCAGATGAGTTTGCATATGTTGCAGGAAAGGTAGAGGATTTAGTGGACATGATTGAATTGAACGTGTCCTGTCCTCATGCAATGGAAGGTTATGGAGCTTCCATCGGTCAAAATCCTGAATTAACTAAGAATGTCGTAAAAGCAGTCAGCGATGCTGTTGATGTGCCTATTCTTGCAAAATTAACTCCAAATGTAACTGACATTTCAGAAATTGCAGTTGCAGCAGAAGAAGCTGGAGCAGATGGATTGACATTGATCAATTCCTTAGGGCCTGGAATGAAAATTGATATTGTAACTGGAAATCCAATACTCGCAAACAAGTTCGGTGGAATGAGCGGACCTGCAATTAAGCCAATAGCTGTCCGTTGCGTTTATGATGCATTTGCTGCAACAGATATTCCAATTGTTGGTGTTGGAGGAATACGCAATTATGCTGATGTAATAGAGTTCCTCTATGCTGGTGCAAGTGCTGTCCAAATTGGAACTTCAATAATGTATGAAGGTCCTGAAATATTCGGAAGGATTACAAGCGATTTGGAAGAGTTTATAGAGGAAAGTGAATTTGATTCAATTGATGATATGGTGGGCTTTGCTCATAAGGAGCCATAGTTTTAGTAGGTGATAGAATGAATGTACCTCAAGTTATAGAGATAAAGAAGATTATAGAAGAGACTCCTACAATCAAGACCTTTATTTTTGATTGGACTATGGTTGGTGAAAATATTCCTTCTCCAGGACAGTTTGTCATGGTGTGGAATTTCAAGGATGAAAAGCCAATGTCCATTTCCTACATTGATGTAGGTAAGGGCGAACTTGGAATAACAGTTAAGAAGGTTGGAGAGTTTACCGAAGACTTGCATACATTAAAGGAAGGTGACAAGTTAGGTCTTAGAGGACCATATGGAAATGGCTTTGACACTGATTTGAAAGGCATGAGAGTTTTAGCTATTGGAGGAGGAGTAGGAATGGCTCCTATAGCGTCATTTACTGAAGCTGCATTGAAAAATAAGGCTCAAGTGGACGTTGTTTGTGCTGCACAAACCAAGGATGAACTCTTGTTCAATGATAGATTAAAGGAAAGAGGTGCAAAGGTCTACACTTGCACTGATGATGGATCTTGCGGTTTTAAAGGATTTGCAACTCATAGGGTTTTGCAATTGATTGAACTCAAGGAATATGATTGGGCTGTTGTATGCGGTCCTGAAGTTATGATGAGACCATTGTACGGCAGTTTGGAAGCTCATATGATTGAAGGGGAATACTCTATGGAACGTTATATGAAATGTGCTATAGGGGTTTGCGGTCAATGCTGTGTAGATAATACAGGTTGGAGAATATGCGCTGAAGGGCCTGTTTTCTCATCTGACCAGGTTTCTGAAATCGTTGAGTTCGGTAAATTCCATAGAACTGCATCTGGAATGAAAGAGTATTTCTAAATCAATTTCAATATTATTTAATTTAAAAAAATATTACAATAATTTATTTAATGATAACATGTTTAATCTTAGTGAAAGCAAATATGGCCTGCATATAGTGATTATAATAATTTTCTTATTATTGTCATTATTTACAGTCATGCCGGTATTGAATATGATTTTGCTTGGAGCAATGATTGCTTATGGTATAACACCAGTTGCCAATAGGATTCAATCAAAAATCAAGATCACTTCAATTTCAATATTCATGGCTATAATAGTGGTAATCATTCCATTGATACTATTGTTCATATACGTATTTTGGGAAACAGCAGTTTTTGCGGATATGTTTTTCGCTTCCCATAATCTTTCTGTAAGTTCAGGAATTGATTTGAATTTGGCTGTTAACACATTTGTCCAAGCATTGCCTGTGGAACTTCAAGGATTTATTAAACCTTACTTAGGGCTATTGAATAGCGGAGTGCATGAAGCCTTAACTTACATATTCAATTATGCCATAAGGTTCATAAGGCATTTTTCAGATGTGCTGGTTCAATTGTTTGTCCTGATCTGTTCCATTTATTATTTCACTCGTGATGGAGATAAGGTTATGGAATATATTTTCGTATTCATTCCAAAAGAGCATAGGGCTTTCTTTGAAAGAACCTTGGATGATGTTGCAAATGTTCTAAAATCCATCTTCTATGGCCATTTCCTGACAGCTATTGTTATCGGTGTTTTGGGTGGTGTAGGCTATTATTTATTAGGATATAAGTTTGCATTGTTTTTAGGAATCGTTACAGGTATAGCACAGCTGGTTCCTATCTTCGGTCCATGGATAGTTTATTGGGCATTGGCACTCTATGCATTCTTTGTTGCTGGAGACATAGTTCAAGGAATCCTTACAATATTGTGGGGATTCGTATTAAGCTTGAGTGATATGTACATTCGTCCAATGCTTGCAAGCAATTATGCTGACATGCCTTCCTTAATCCTTTTGGTTGGATTTATGGCGGGACCTTATGTATTTGGAATTGTTGGTTTCATATTGGGTCCTTTGATTTTGGGAATTGCATATGCGGTTATCAAGTCCCTTAAGGAAGAGTTGGAAAAGGATAAATTAGAAAGTGAAGAACTGGAAAAGAATGAATCTGATGATTATTAAATCTTATAAGACTTTGGCATGAATCTGATGATTATTAAATCTTATAAGACTTAGGCATGAATCTAATGATGATTAATTATTATAAAAAAATTTGGTTGATAGGATGGTAAAAAGAAACATAGTTCTTTTGGATATTGATTACATTACATATGAGGAAAAACCTGTCATACGTTTGTTTGGTAAGGTGAAGGGAGAGAATTCTCATGATTTAATAGCTTTAGATGACTCTTTCGTTCCTTATCTCTATGTTTTGCCTTCTGGAAATATCGATAAGTGTGTCAGTGATTTGAAGGAACTTAAAGAGGAAGAGGAAATTGACTTTACAGTGATTGAAAAGGTCACAAAAAAGGATTTTCAAGTTCCTACCGAATTCATTAAATTAAGTTTCAACCATCCTCAGGACGTTCCCAAATACAGAGACAAGATATGGGATTTAAGTTCTGTAAAGCAGCTTAGGGAACATGATATTCCATTTTATAGAAGATATTTGATTGACAATGCTTTGGTTCCAATGGGTGAGTTGGAATTGGAAGGGGAAATTATAGATTCCTTTGAAACCATTGAAAGCGATAACGATTCTCTTGAAATACTTAAATTAAGCAAAGCTCCTGTAACCGGAAACACTGATTTTCAGGACTTCAGGATGATGAGCTTTGACTTGGAGGTTCGAAACCCTCATGGGATGCCAAATCCTGATGAGGATGAAATAATCATGATTGGAATTGACAGCAATGTTGGTGTGAGAAAGGTAATTTCAACCAAGGGCTATGAGTTTGAAAATGATTATGAAATGGCATTTATTGAAACTGTGGATTCTGAAAAAGAGATGATAGAATCATTTGTAAGGACAGTCAAGGAAAACAATATTGACATAATCATAGGATATAACTCCGATGTCTTTGACTTCCCTTATCTTAAGGATAGGGCAAAGCTGTGGGGAGTTGACCTGGACCTTGGTATGGATGGATCAGACATCAAATTCATGCGCAGAGGATATAACAATGCTGCAACATTCAAGGGTCTTTTGCATGTTGATTTGTACCTTGTCATGAGAAGATACATGTCTCTTGACAGATACACTTTGGAACGTGTTTACTTTGAATTCTTTGGAGAGGAAAAGATTGATGTTCCCGGTGAAAGAATCTATGAATTCTGGGACAATGGAGGCAAGGAGCTGAAGAATCTCTTCAACTATTCCCTTGATGATGTGGTGTCCACCTTGAAGATAGCTATGGAAACATTGCCATTGAATCTGGAATTGACCCGTATAGTCTGCCAGCCTTTTGTTGATGTAACCCGTATGACCACTGGAACTCAAGCGGAATGGTATTTGGTTAGAAAGGCATATGAAGTGGATGAAGTTGTTCCAAACAAGCCTAACATGACAATGAAAAACATCAAGGAAAGGGGAAGCAACTCCGGAGGTTATGTAAAGGAGCCTGAAATCGGTTTGCATGAAAATTTGGTTCAGTTCGACTTCAAAAGTCTGTATCCTACCTTAATCATTTCAAAGAACATTTCTCCAGATGTTTTGGTTAAGGACAATGTGTCCTATAATGCAAAATTTGAAGATTTTGAAACTGGCTATGATGATATAGACAATCAGACTGAAGAGGAATTGGCAAACAGCATTGATAATGATGAGGAGTACTACATTTCACCTGAGCATTATTTCAAATTCAAGAAAGAGCCTCAAGGATTTATTCCTTCAGCATTGGAAGACATTTTAAATGAAAGGTTTGCAGTTAAAAGAAGAATGAAGGCAACTGAAGACCCGGTCCTCAGAAAGAGTTTGGATGTTCAGCAACAGGCATTGAAGCGTTTGGCAAATACAATGTATGGGGTTTATGGATTCCTGAGATTTAGATGGTATTCATTTGAATGTGCTCAAGCCATTACCGCATGGGGCCGTCAGCACATTAAGAAAGCTATGAAGGAAGCGGAAACCTATGGTTTTAAAGCCATTTATGCAGATACTGATGGTTTCTATGCAAAGTATGTGCCTGAAATGAAAAAGGAATAGAAAATTTATTTAAAATATTTATTAATATTAAAAATCACATTTATTGAATAATTAATGATAATAATTTAAAGGAAGTATGATTATGGAAGAGAAAATTGCTTTGGCAGCATGCAGTGGAATGAGTCCGAATGGTCTAGTTGCAAGAGTTGCAGTTCATGACTTAGCTATTGATGATGTGGAAATCTTATCAATTTGTATGGGTTCAACTTCTGCAAATGTCACTGGCTTTAAAAGAATGCTTGATAAATATCCTATTTTAGCTATTAATGGCTGTGAAGGAAATTGTGTTGGTAAAATACTGGAGCAAAAGGGAATTGAAATTGTCGATGAGCTTAATGTTGGAGACATTTTAGCTGAAACCGAACATAAGGCAAATGATGCTGCAAGATTGGATGATGAAGGGGAAATCTGTGTTTCAATAGTGAAGGAAGTTATTGAAAACAAGATCAAGGAACTTGAATTGGATTAATTTTTATAATTTTATTTATTTGATTTTAGTTAATTTTATTAATTTAATTTTAGATAATTTTCTTATTCATTTCCCAATATTTCTTTAAGGTGATTTTATGGTAAAGCCAGTCAAGATTCATGATAATAATTTATGGGATAAATTTGTCAGTGATAGTGAGCAATATTTTGCAGTCTTAAGTCCCGGAACCAAAATTGCATTTTTTGTTGGTGAGACTGACAAGAATTTCTTGCTCATTGAAAGAACGGAAGGGGCTATTGATTCCAAGTTCAATGTAAACAGTTCACTAAACATGATGGAAACAGATCTATTCTTTACAGTAGCTGAAGATGATGCATCCGAACTTTTGGATGATGCAAGCAAACTTTCAACTTTCATTAAGGAAGGCAAGTTAGGAATCTTTTGTTTGGTTGATGATGTGGTCATGGCAGAAAAGGGTCTTGACACATTATTGAATGATTTAGGATTTGCACCATCTTGTGCAATTTAATTTTTTTTAATTTTTTATTTTAAAATTTATTTTCTATTTTTTCAAAATTTTTTTTTAAATTTTTTTCACTATTTTGAAATTTCGGTTATCTATTTTTTCAAAAGATCATTTTTTCATTTTTTACTATTTTGCCATTTCTCATTTGTGTGATGTAGATTACTAATTATCAAAATTTATGATATTATTCATACTTTCAGTATTCTTAAGATATGATTAATTATTTTAATACTTCTTAATCTAAACTATATTTTAATAAACTTTTATTATTAAAATTTTTATAGAACTTTGAAAGTTAAAATTTTAGTATTTTTTTCATAAAAATTATTATAAAAAATAGTAATTCATTATAAAAAATTTAAATTTTTAATTTTTTAAAAAAAGCAATAAATTTAAAAATTTATCAAATTTGTAAAATCAATAAAATTAATATTGTTTAAAAAATAAGATAATAAAAATATAAAAAGTAAAAAAGAAAAAAAGTTAGATTTATTCAGTTAAGTAACTGTCTAAATCTATATTTTCAGCATCACAAATGGTTTTTAATGTTTCATAGAGTTTTTCATCTATTTCTAAACCATTCTTCTCATTTTCAGCAATTCTTTTTACTTCGAGATCTCCTGGGATGAAAGTGTTTCCGGATTCTCTGATTTCTGTGACGAATTCTTCAACTTGCTCTTTGAATGCGTCAATTGAAACGAATTTTTCAGGATTGATTGCTACAAACAAGTCACCTTTGTTACAGTCTTCCTTATAGTCTCCTGCAGTACCGGTAACTTTAGTACCGAATGCTGCATTTACTAAAGGTCCTGTCATGATTTCAATCATAAAGCTTAATGCGTATCCTTTAACTCCACCGAATGGAAGGATAGAACCTTCTAATGCAGCTTCAGGGTCAGTTGTTGGATTTCCATCCTTATCGATTGCAGTGTTTGGAGGGATTTCCTCACCTTTTCTTTTAGCTTCCAAGATTTTTCCTCTTGCGCTTACAGCAGTTGCCATATCAACAGCAATATAAGTTTCAGAAGGGATACCAATAGCTATTGGGTTAGTTCCAAGAATAGCTTTTTTACCACCTAAAGGAGCCACTCCAGGTTCAGTGTTACAAATTACAATACCAATCATGTCATTTCTAATAGCGAGGTCAGAGTAATAACCGGTTATTCCAAAGTGGTTTGAATTGAAAGTACCTACTGCAGCAATACCAGTTTCCTTTGCCTTATTGATTGCCATCATCATTGCTTCATGTGCAATGTATTGTCCAAATAAGCTTTTTCCATCAATGAGTGCAATGGAATCCTCATCCTTGACAATTTCATAATCTCCTTTGGTTTCAATGAAACCGTTATTGATTCCTCTAATGTATTGTGGGAATCTTCCAAGTCCATGTGAAGTGAAACCTTTTAAATCAGAGTCTAAAGTTGCTTCAGTAATGATTTTAGCATGGTCTTCTTGAACTCCAATGTTGATTAAGATTTCATTTACAAGTTTTCTTTCATTTTCAACACTAATTCTCATATTTTCCCTCCTTAATGATTGGCATTTGTTGAAATATCTTTGTAATATTGATTTTTATGTTTTTTATTATTTTTTTTTTAAAATTATTATTGGAATTTTATGTATGTATTTTATTCTATTTTCTTATCTTTCATTGAAATTAATATTCAATTACAGTTCCTTCAAATGTTTTTACAGTGATCTTTTCTTCAGCAGTCACTGTTCCTACAATTTGAGCTTCAATGTTTTCATTCAATGCTTCAACAACAGCATCCGCTTCCTCTGGGCTTGCAATTACACAGAATCCTACACCCATATTGAAAACCTTGTACATTTCTTCTAAAGTAACACCTTGTTGGTAGATTAATTTAAAGATGTCTTGTGGCTCTGGATAATCTGTAATGTCAAAACCGATTCCTTTTTTAAGTCTTGAAAGGTTGTTTACTCCACCACCAGTCATATGAGCAAGACCTTTGATGTTGAAGTCATGTTTTAAAAGATCGACAATTGCTTTAACATACAATTGGGTAGGTTTCAACATTTCTTCTCCAATGGTAGTTTCACCGTTAGGCATTTTATCGTTAACGTCGAAGCCGCCTTCTTCAAAGATAGCTCTTCTTGCCAAGCTTAAACCGTTACTGTGAATACCGCTGCTTCTAAGGCCAATTAGGATATCTCCTTCTTGGATATCTGCACCTGTGATGATTTTATCCTTGTCTACAAAACCGATACCTGTTCCTGCTAAGTCAAAGTCCTTAACAATACCTGGAAGTGAAGCGGTTTCTCCACCAATAATTGCAATTTGGGATTCTTTTGCCCCTTGGACAAGACCGTCTGCAATTTCTTCAGCTACTTTTGGGTCTGGTTCTTCAACTGCCAAGTAGTCAACTAATGCAATAGGCTCTGCACCTACACAAAGGATATCGTTAACTACCATTGCAATCATGTCAATTCCAACAGTATCATATTTTTCCATCATTTTAGCAACTAATATTTTACTTCCTACACCATCAGTACTCATAGCAATAGCCTTATCGCCAAGTTCAACCAATGCTGCAAAGTGTCCGCTATCAGTAATAATATTTCTATATTCCAATGTTGGTTGTAATTTTGAAGCTAATTTTGAAACGGTTAAAGCTTCAAGGTCAATGTCAACACCAGATTCTGAATAAGTAACCATAAAATTCACCTAATAATAATTTCTAAATTTTTTATTTTTCAAAGTTTTATTTAAATAGGCTATTATTAACAATTAAATAATAGCTAACATTATAATATTTGTTTTAGCTATTATTTATATTATATTAATTATTTTAGAATAATTAATGATAAAATAGAATTAAAAATTAAAAAAAATAAATTTAAGTTTTAAAATAAAATATTTAAAAATATTTATAAATATTTCAAAAAATTAAAAAAATATTTTAAAAAAAATAAATATTTTAAAAATATTTAAAATTATTGAAGTCTGGTTGCTTCAAGGATAAGTGGAGTTTTGGTCTCTACCTTATAGCTTCTGTGAATGCTTGAAGCGAGATCTACAGTTTTATATGGGTCTCCGTGACAAGTGATGATCTTATCAGGTCTTGGATGCAATCTTTTTGCAAATTCCATCAATTGTCTTCTGTTGGAGTGACCACTGAATCCTTCAATGGTTTTAACATCCATTTTAACATTGTAGATTCTTTTCTTGCCTGTTTCATCTTCCAATGGTATTTCCTTGTGTCCTTTTTGGATTTTTCTACCAAGGGATCCTTCAGATTGGTAACCTACGAAAACAATGGAATTATTCTTGTCTTCACATAACCATTTGAAGTACTCTACAGAGTTTCCACCAGTCATCATACCAGATGTTGAAAGGATAATTGAAGGTTCTCCTTCTACAATCTGTTTTCTTTCAGCATTGTTTTGAACTTTATTGAATGATTCTGAAATGAATGGGTTTCTTCCCATGTGGAAGATTTGGTCTCTTAAGTCTTTGCTTAGGTACTCAGGTCTTGCAGTGTGCACTGCAGTAGCTTCCCAAATCATACCGTCAAGATGTATTGGCACTTCTTCAATCATTCCATGACGCATGTACTCTTCAAGTACAATCATCAATTCTTGTGCTCTTCCTACTGCAAATACTGGAACCAATACTTTTCCGCCACGTTTCAAGGTTTTGTAGATTGTTTTCATCAATTCTTTTTCTGCATTGTTTCTTGATGGGGTAACGTCTTCATGTCCACCATAGGTACTTTCCATAATGCAGCTTTCAACTCTAGGGAATCTTGTGGTTGCAGGTTCCAATAGTCTGCTTCTTTCGTATTTGAAGTCTCCAGTGTAGAGCAAGTTATGTGCACCGTCACCAATGTGGAAGTGGCACATAGCAGAACCTAAAATGTGGCCTGCATTATGCAATGTCAATTTGATGTCTGGAGAGATGTCAGTTACCACTCCATAGTCAAGAGTGATTGTGTGCTTGATCATTTTTTGCACGTGCTTTACATTGAAAGGAAGTGGGTTGTTTTCCCTATGTGCAATGTCAATGTAATCCAATTGCAATAAGGTCATCAAGTCTCTTGTTGCAGAGGTACAGTATACAGGACCTTCGTATCCGTAGTGGTAAAGGTAAGGAATGAATCCACAGTGGTCCAAGTGAGCGTGAGATACTACAACTGCATCAAGGTCTTGAATTGAAAACTCAGGAACTCCAAGCATTGGGAATGAGGTTTTTTCATCTTGTCCTGCTACATTTACTCCACAATCAAGCAATACTCTACTGTTTGGAGTTTGAAGTAACATACAGGAACGTCCTACCTCTTTAAATCCTCCCATAGCAGTTAATCTTGTCCATTCATTAGGATATTTTCCTCCTTGGTGGATTCTTGCACCTAAAGTCTGCAAAATTTTCTTTCTTTCCTTACTGTTATGCATCAAGGTATTTCTGATT
Source organism: Methanobrevibacter sp. (assembly GCF_017432245.1). Classification (GTDB taxonomy): domain Archaea; phylum Methanobacteriota; class Methanobacteria; order Methanobacteriales; family Methanobacteriaceae; genus Methanobrevibacter. The sequence continues at coordinate 1,988 of NZ_JAFRJO010000051.1, read as the reverse complement.
CTATCGATAATTTCAGATCTAATTGGAGGACTTCTTAAAATCTTTGGAGCCCATCCGGTTTTTCTAACGATTTCCCTTGAGGTCACTCCATATTTTCCAATTACAAGTCCAGGTTTGGTAGCTTCTATAACCACTTCATTTGTAACTTCATCAAAGGTGATGTTACTGATTTCCGCATCTTCTGGAACGATCTCTTCAACTTTTTGAATAGTTTCTTCGTATGGTAATAAAACTGATTTGTCTGATCTGATTATGATTCTTTTTCTAAGTTCCTTTGCCAAGTTTCTGATTAAGTCCCCATTGTCTGCTACAATGTCTGGGTTTTTTGTATATATAACAACCTCAGGACCTTCAAATTCAATATTAGCTAATTGAACTTCATCAGGTAGTTTTTTTGTAATTTTTTCTTTGATTTCTTCTAAAACGTTTGAAGCCATATTATCACTTCGAAAAATAGATGTATAAAATTAGCATATGGTATAAAATCAATATTTTTGTATTTTCAATTCTTTTCTTAATTTCTTTTAATTCATTTATAGAAAAATGTTTTTTATAAAAATATTCGTTAAGTAAATTTTGGTTAATTTTTAAATAAGCCGTTTAATTAATAATTAATCTTAATTAATCTCAATAAATCTTATTAATCTTAATTCATGTGAATAATTAATTTAATTAACTAATGATTAAATCCTAATATTATCTAAAATTTATCTAAGTTTCTAAATTCAAGGTTTAAAATTAAATTAAAAATTAAGAATATTGATTTAAATCTACGACATCAATATTCTTATTGATTAAATAAACAGCTTCTGTGTCATAAAAAAGATGTTTACTTAATTTATTGCATATACTATCTATACTGTAATATGTAAAATTAGTTGTAAAATAAAGTTAAAAAATAAATAATTCGTATATATTTTTTAGCTATTAATTTTTTCAATAATAGATTCAACTTCTTCTTTTTCTAACATTTTGTATCCGTCTTTAGTAACTTCAGCTACTAAGAAGCCATTTCCAGAGTAAGTGTCTCTTTCTGTAGCAGCTTTGATAGCTCTTAAAGCTAATTCTTTAGCTTCTTCTACAGTGATGTCTTCATGGAATCTGTCTTCAAGAACACCATATGCAAATGTAGAACCGGAACCGGTAGAAATGAAAGTATCTTTAATCATACCTCCTGCTGCATCTAAAGAATAGATTGATGCACCAGTGTCATCTACTCCTCCGATAAGAGTTTGTACATATGCTGGTGAGGAGTGTAATATGTTAGAACTTACAGCTGCAGCAGCTTCTAAGCTAATGTCTTTGCCATTTCTTAATCTGTATAATGCAGTTTCAGCGCTAATGATTTTCATTAAGCTTTGTGCATCTGCAACAGATCCTGCAATGGTTGCTGCAATGTGATTATCAATTTTGAATATTTTTTCAGCTACTTTGTGAGCAACAAGGTTTCCCATACTTGCTCTTCTTTCGCTTGCAAATACAACACCATCTTTACAGGTAATACCAACAGTAGTGGTACCTTCAAATGTGTTTTTATCAGCCATATTAATACACCTCGTATAATATTGTAAAATTAAATGTATATATGTTAATCTTAAATAATAAAAAATAATCTAAAAATACAAATGATATTTAATGATTGAAATTATTATTAAAATTAGAAATTGTCAGGATTGATAAGTTTATAAGATTGATAAAATTAAGTTAAACTCATTATAATAAACTCTTTTTCCTAACCTATTCTTATTATGTTATACATTATATATAATAGTTTCGTTATTTTAGACAATTTTTAAATAATTTTTTATCTTTTGATTATTTTTCCATGATTTTTAATAATTTTTTTATTTATTAAATTTGTTCATATTCTTATTCAAGACTAAAATGCTCTTAATTTTTAATTTTACTCATTTTTTTCTAATATTTATTTAAACTACCTAATGCTAATCAATATTTTAATTTATAAACTAATATTGATTTTAATAACT
>NZ_JAFRJO010000050.1 GCF_017432245.1 Methanobrevibacter sp. | reverse complement strand
AATTGTTCTGTGTAATTGTCCTTGCTGGCTCTTTCACTATATTTCACAGCTGCTTTGGTCCAGTCTTTTCCTCTGTCTCCCTTCTTATCCATTTTTCTAGTCCAAAGCTCTTCCCAATCGATTTCATTTTCATCTTCAATAATAATCTTCTTTTTCATTTTTTCCACCAGTATAATACCCAATCCGCCTTGTCCTTTGGATTGGAAAGCTTTCCATTATCATTTTTCTCAAGAATATCTTCAAGATATTTGTGCAAGTCTTCTTTCTCTACATCATTTAAGGTATCCAATCTCCATTTTCCACTTTCCATTGCCTCTTCAATGCTTTCATATTCCCTGCTCTGACCTATGTTCAGGTTTTCAACATTCGGATAGATTCCCATATCCACAAGTATGTTGAAGAAGTATCTGTGTGATGGAAATTCAAAGTATTCCTTATTGATGGATTGATAAAATTCCTTTTCAAGTTTCCAGTTGTTCGGTCCGAAAAGGGTAATGTAAACATATTTGTCAGCTATTTCATTGATATTTGCAATGGTTTCGCTTATGTTTAGCACTCCATTCAATGATCTTGAAGCTACGACAATGTCATGCTTTCCCACATTGGCTACTGTAATTTTAGTCAAGTCCTCTTCAATTGTTTTTATATTGTCCACGTTTTCTCTTTGAGCCTTTTCATTCAATATCTCAAGCATCTTATAAGCTGAATCAACACCAGTTACTGACTTTGCCTTTTTGGCAAGTGGAATTGTAATGCTTCCTTCACCACAACCCAAATCAAGAAGAGTGTCATCTTTAGTCACATCAATTCTTTCAATCAATTTAGTATGATAATCATCCTTCTTAGCTGATTTGCCAAAGTTGGGAGCAGCCTTATTCCAGTCTTTGGATCTGTCCTTTTTAGCTTCCAGTTTCTCTCTCCAGAAATAAGCCCAATCAATCTCTTCAGGATCATTTATTTGAAAAGCCATTTTATCACAACATAGGTTTATTCATTAAAAGATATTTCAATTCTTAAGAATCATTTTCCTCTTTCATTTGCTTTTGAACTTCATAAACGTCAGAGACTGCCAATGTTCTCTTGAAGTCAAAACGGAAATTTTCAATGATAGCTCCCAATTCTCTCATTGTGCTTTCAAACTTCTCAGTCTTCACTGGAATGTCACATAGGCTGTCAATGCTTTGTCCAAGCTCGTCTATATATTTTGGAAATGTTTCATTTGCATGATTGAAGAATACGTCATATTCCTCAGGATTTTCTATATTGTCATTTCTGATGTTCTCTTTCATCTTTTCATAAAAGTCGTTGTAATAGGAATAGCTTTCCCTAAAGGAATCAAGCAATTCAGCTATTCTATCAGACATCTTGTCCACACAGTTCTCTTTAGTCTCTTGAGTTGCATCAGTTGCTAAGAGTGGCATATTTGCTCTAAACAGCAATCCGACATCACTTAGATTTTTATTCAAACCATTTATTGCCTTTTCAAAAGAATCTATATCCAGTCTTCCATCCATTTTATCTCCAACCTTTTATTTTTCAGTATTTGTAAATATTTTTCTGTACACAGAGAATTTTCATTTCATTTTCAGGATATACAATAGAAAATTTTACACGATTTTTTGCTTTATATATGCGCTATTTTCATTCACAAGAAAAAAATAGTTTTTTCTCATAGTCATATAATTTTATTATTTGCATAATATTTATAATTAGTTTATTCTTTCCAATTCTTTATAAGGAAAATTCATTATTTGACAAAAATTTTCATATATTAGAGAGAGGTATATTTCTACTGTAAAATTTTTATGATTTCCATAATCTGGAGCATTTATTATTTTAGAAATTTTTTATTAAAATCAATTCCTTTTGTTCTTTAAACCGTTAATTAAGTTTTTGTAAGTTTAAATTAAGATAATTGAACATTTTTCAAAAAAATTCATTTGTCCAATTAAAAAAAGAAATTGTTATATATACTTATGTTATAAACTATTAATTGTAACAATAAATATTTATTATTTAGAAGTTATGTCGTTAAATTCTATGCTTTTAGAGGTTTTAATATGAAGAGAAAATTATTTTTTGCCTCATTATTAATTCTTGTTCTAGTCACTTTAAGCTGTGTCAGTGCGGCTGATGACATTCAAGCAAATGATATTGAGGCTATAGATGATGTCCAATCCGAGGACATTTCAATTTCCGATGATTCCTCATCAGAAGAGGTCTTAACGGATGGAGAAAGTGGCACTGGATCATTGACTGATTTAAAGCATGATATTGAAAGTGCTGAAAACAATCAATATGTGCTAAAAAGAGACTATGCTTATGATGAGAATAAAGATGGGGATTATGATCCTTATATTATAACTAGCGATAATTTTGTATTGGATGGAGACAGTCACACTTTAAATGGTGGCGATTTAAAGAGCATATTTTGTTTTAGTGAAGGTAGGAATATTACCTTGAAAAACATTAAGTTTGAACATGCTAGTCCAATGTATATAAAAAATAACCCAATTACATTAATCAGCTGCGGATTTTGGTATTGTTCAGGTTGGGATTATGGAGGGGCTATAAATGATGATGCTTCTTCAACCATTTACGGTTGCGATTTCCATGACAACTATGTGCGGGCCCGTGGGGGGGCTATTTATTCATCCAGTAGTACTGTAGTTTCTAACTGTTATTTCGAACGCAATAGCATTACTGATTCTAGCGGAAGGTATAAGGGTGGTGGAGCAATTTATCTTGATGGGGCTTCACCTCTAATTAATAATTCTCGTTTTGTTAATAATAATGTAATGCACAGAGAAAATTATGCGAATGAGTATATTTATGGTGGCGGTGCAATATTTGTCTCTGAGGAAGCTAAAAATGCACGTATCATCAATTGTCCTATTTTTATCTATAATGAAGCAGACTGGGGTGGAGCTATTTACGCTAGGGGATATGTTACAATTGATGGTTGTGTCTTTACTAATAATAAAGCCGCTTATGGTGGTGCAGTAAATATCAACGACAATGGATTTATAAACAATTCCCAATTTAACGTTAATGAAGCAAGTGAAAGAGGTGGTGCTATTTACGGTTGGGATTTTACTGTAATCAATTCAGAGTTTAATGCTAACAGTGCTAATCTAACTGGAGGTGCAATCAATACTGCATCAGGAACAGTCATTAACTCTAACTTTACAGGAAATCATGTTTCAGAGAGTGGAGGTGCAATATCCTCTTCAGGCACTTTAAACATTAAAGATAGTACTTTCATAGGAAACACCAACAGTTCTGGAGTTGACCCTATTTATGTCCCTGAGTATACTACAATTACCTTAAGCAATGTAGACACTGGTAATGAGATCATTGCAAATGCTGCAAGCTACAGCATTAATTCAGGTGGAACTTACAAAGCTACAGTTAAAGGCACTGATGGAAATGCTCTTGCAGGAGAAAATGTAACACTTGTTGTAGGAAACAAGACAATCGCTTCAGGCATAAGTGATGAAAATGGTGTTGTTGCAATTAAATTGACTGCAAATATCTTAAAAGGTGTTAAAGCAGGCACTCATGATTTGCATGTTAGACTAACCAACTTATACCAAGATAAAGTTGTCAAATTGACAGTCAAGAAAGATGCGGCTGCAATCACTGCAAAGACTGCAACTTTTGTTATCAACTATGCTGGAAAATATTCAGTAACACTTAAAAACAGTGCTGGAAAGCTTTTATCCGGTCAAAATGTAACATTTACCTTAAACGGCAAAAGCATTGGTTCAGCTAAGACAAATTCTAAAGGTGTTGCAACTATCACATTAACTGCAAAAGTCCTTAAGGCTGCAAAGTATGGTACTAAAAATCTGGTAATTAAATTAGACAGCCCTATTTATTCTTCAAGCAAAACCGTTCAAGTGAAGATCAATAAGGAGAAAACCAGTATAGTTGCTGCAAAAAAAGCATTTAAAAAAGCATTGGGAGTTAAGAAATACACTATTACTTTAAAAAACAGTAAAGGAAAAGTCATTAAGAATGCTAAACTTAGCTTGAAAGTTAAAGGTAAAACCTTTAAGGCAACTACCAATTCTAAAGGAAAAGCTACCTTTAAAATAACTAACTTAAAGAAAAAAGGCACTTTCAAAGCTTCTATAAACTTTAAGACAACTCCTTACTACCTTAAAGCAAGTAAAAGTGTAAAATTAACTATTAAATAAGTGGATTTATATTCACTTATTTTTTATTTTTTTTATTATTTTCATCTTTTCTCAAATCTTATTTTTTATCTTTTTTATTTTTTTTCATTTTTTCTCAAATCTTATTTTTTATCTTTTTTATTTTTTTTCATTTTTTCTCAAATCTTATTTTTTATCTTTTTTATTGTCTCCATCTTTTCTCAAATCTTATTTTTTTAAAATTATAGTTGTGATAAATTATTAATCAAATAGACAATTTCAATATAGTTACATATAGTAAATTTTTCCATAGTTTTTTCATTAATTTTAATTAAAATAATGCTTAATTAAATTATAGTTTATTAGATAAACATATAAAATTATTAACTGTTATTTTATTTATATTAATTCAGTTAAAAAATTTCATCATTGTTCTTAGGTTTATCTACATCTAATATTAACAAAACATAAAAATAGCATATTTTATATATAAAAAAGTTTAAACTATTATTGTCTGATAAATTCGTTGCTAAACCTATTTATTAGATTTGCCTATCTAATATGTTTGTAATTTTATTACATTCATATTAGATTTATACCTATTTTTAATTATATTTATATAAGTTTAGTTTCATAAATTATAACATAATTTTAATTAAATTATTATTTCAATTTATTGCTAATAAGAATTATTTAATTATAAACTTTTTTTTTTAAAATTTATTATTTGTGATACTTATGGACGAATTAGAAGAAATTGTATTTAAACATGCATTATTGAATGCTGCTAAACATAAGGGAAGTGCAAATCCTGGAGCTGTTATGGGTTCCATTATGAGCAGTGAACCGGAACTCAGGCCAAGAGCAAAGGAAATTGGTCCTTTATCCGGAAAGATTGTAGCTCAAGTGAATGCACTTTCACCAGAGGAACAGAAAGCAAAAATGGAAGAATTGGGAGTTGCTGTTGAAGAGAAAAAACAGAAAAAGGAAGAAGGCCTTCCAAAGCTTCCAGGTAAAAACAAGGATGTAGTAATGCGTTTTGCTCCAAATCCAAGCGGTCCATTGCATATCGGTCATGCAAGGGCAGCTGTTCCAAATGGTCAATACGTTAAGAAATGTGGTGGAAAATTCATTTTGAGAATTGAAGACACTGATCCAAAACGTATTTACGAACCTGCTTATGAATTGATCCAAGAGGATTTGAAATGGTTAGGGATAGAGCCTGATGAGGTATACTATCAAAGTGACCGTTTTGAAATCTATTACCAATATGCTGAAGAGCTAATCAAGCGTGGAGCAGCATATATGTGTACTTGTGACGGTGGAGAATTCAAAAAGCTTAAGGATAATTGCCAAGCTTGCCCATGTAGAGACAATACCGTTGAGGAAAATATGGAGCTTTGGAAAAAGTTCCCAGAGATGGAAGCGGGTGAAGCAGTACTTAGAATTAAAACTGATATAAATCATAAGAATCCTGCTATTCGTGATTGGGTAGCAATGAGAATTGTTGATGAGGAACATCCAAGGATGGGTACTAAATACAGAGTTTATCCTATGATGAACTTCTCTGTATCTGTAGATGACCATTTGCTTGGCATGACTCATGTCTTAAGAGGTAAGGACCATCTTGCAAACAGTGAAAAGCAAAAGTATCTTTACCAGCATATGGATTGGGAAATTCCTGAATTCATTCATTACGGCAGATTGAAAATGGAAGACATTGCACTCAGTACCTCTAAAGCAATGGCAGGAATTGAAGATGGCACTTACAGTGGCTGGGATGATCCAAGACTTGGAACCTTAAGAGCTATTGCAAGAAGAGGAATCCAACCTGAAACAATCACTCAATTGATGGTTGAGATAGGTATTAAAATGTCTGACTCTGCAATCAGCTGGAAAAAGATTTATGGCTTAAACAGAAATATCATAGAGCAAAAGGTAAACAGATACTTCTTTGTTCCAAATCCTGTAAAAGTAGATATTGCAGATGTGCCGGAAGATGATTTAGGATTAGCTATTGAAAGGCCGTTGCACCCTGACTTTGAGGAAAGGGGAAACAGAACTCTTGTATTCAATAGTGAAGTTTATATTCCTCAAGCTGACTTAAGTGATGGAATCAGTCGTTTGATGGATGCAGTGAATGTTGAAATCAAGGATAATGATGTTGTTTTCCATAGCAAATCCTTTGAGGATGCAAGAGATGCAAAAGCAAGAATCATTCAATGGGTTCCAACTGATGCGATTAAGGCCAAAGTCGTTATGGATGATGCATCTGTAACTGAAGGTCTCTGTGAACTTGATTGCAAAGACTTAAAAGTTGGAGATATTGTCCAATTTGAAAGATTCGGTTTTGCAAGACTTGATGAGATTAAAGATGATGAATTAATATTCTATTATGCCCATAAATAGGGCATAGTATTTTTTTTAGATTTTTAATTTGTTCGTTAAAATAAGAACTAATTTTTATAAAAAATGAACAATAGACATAATTAAAATTAATTAATAAATAAAAAGATAAAAAAGGAAAATTAAGAAATAATTAAAATTAATTAATAAAATAAAAAGATAAAAAAGGAAAATTAAGAAAAAATTAAAATTAATTAATAAATAAAAAGATAAAAAAGATAATAAATTTATTTAAGATTAATTCGGCTTTTTTTAGTTAAATAAATTTATTTTTTAAATAAAAATTAAAACATTTTAAATTTTAAGATATAAAAATAATTATTAAATAGTTTAAAATAGAATTTAAGCTATTTAAACCATTTAAATTATTTTAAAATCTTTTTGACTGTATTGGATTTGACCCAAATCTTTTTAGACCTGTATCTTACTCCAATGTAGCCTGGTTTAAGTCTCAAGATTTGGCTTGAATAGTTTTCTCCATTGATTTCAAAGATGACGATTTGGCCTACTTTTAGTTCAAATAAGGTTCCATTGATGTAAACCTCTTCAACATCGGTTTTAGCCTTATGCATCATCAATCTTTTTTGACCTTCTTCTACAGGCTCTTTTGCAGGAGCAGCTTTTCTAGTGCGTTTGGATCTTTCTTTAGCTTCAGACCTTTTGCGAAGTTCTTCCTCGCTGATTCCTTTAGATCCTAAAATCTTTTTAGTGTTTTCTGCTCTGCGTACTTTTTCTCTTTCTTTTGCTTCAATCTTTTCATAATCCTCTTTTGTGTAGACATTGGCATCTTTTTCGGAAGTTTCGTCAGTAACATCCTCGAAGGAATCAGACAATTCTTCGTCATCTGTCTTATTGTAGGATTCCTTATTGATTTCCTTATAGATTTTGTCTACATTTTTATTCGGTTGAGTGCTTGCTAAGTTTCTTTCTTCCTCATGGATTGGAGTGATTGTAATTGTGTCTCCGATATACTCAATTCCGTCTCCTAAGTCTTGAGCATAGTCATCAGGAACTATATCATATTTAGTTTCCACAACAACTGGTTTTGGAGGAACATTAGCTTTTCTGAAGTTTCTAATGGATTTGATTGCATTGTTGATCAATTCATTTCCAGTAGAGATTCTTTCTTCTTCACTGGAATTGATTGTAACAAAGTCATTTTCAGGACTTTCATCCACTTCCACTTGCTCTTCCTTATTTAAGAGAATATGTAAATCATCATTATAAGAATCTTCAGATTTAGGAATTTCTTTAATTTTAACATCAGCTTCTTCCACTTTAGCTTCTTTTTCTATTGTAGGTTCTGCTTTTGCTTCTTCCTTAGCTTCAGATGCTTGTTTGATTTTTTCAATAGTTGATCCGATATCTGGAGTTTTATTTGCTTCTTCTCCATCAGCTATTTCCTCTTTAACAGCGTCAATATCATTAACTGAAATGTCTGCTAATTTATCTTCAACATCTTCTGTTACTTTTTCAATCTTTTTGATTAAATCAGCAGTATCTGCTTCAGCTTTTTCAACTATATCATCTTTTGATTCTGTTACAGCTTCTTCTTCAATTTTTGCAGATTCTTTCATTTCTTCAATTGTTTCAGCCGGTTTGACAGATTTAACAACTTTCACAGTGCCTTCACCATCTTCAACAATTAATTTATTAGCTTCACTTGCAATGAACTCTTTTTGTTTTTCAGTCATTGGCACTTGGCGAGCTTCAGGTTGTTTTTCTTCTTGTCTTGCACTGTTGATGGTTGCAGTGTGTTCAGGTTTAATAGGCTCTTGGAAGGATTTGACTTCCTCTTCCTTATTAATTTGAGTTTTCACTCTTTCAGGGGTTCTATTAACCTTTTTAGGGACAACTTTATTAGGTTTTCTAGCTCTTCTAGGTTGTTTTTTAGGAGCTTTTTCCATAGATTTTGCTCTTTGTCTAAGCAAAGCGGTTGTTGATCCCATTTCCCCATTTTCAACATCATCAATAGTATTTGCGTATAATTGTGCTTCACTTAAATTAGCACGTGGTCTGTTTGGAGATCTTCTGACTCTTCTACGTTTTTCATCATCATATTCTGGTCTAGTGCTATTGATGAATTCTTCCAGTTTTTCCTTGTCATTATCTTTTTCCTTTTCTCTATAGTATAATTTAACAATTATTATGGAAATTATCCCAATAACTGCTATGAGAATAAGCAATATCGCTGTCATTTCTTTCATTTTTTCACCGAATTAATCTTATTTTAAAATATTTGTGAGTTCTAATATATTCTCTAATCTGTAAGTATAATATAGAACAATTAATGATTAATGTATACTAAATGATACATTATCTTATAGTATT
>NZ_JAFRJO010000049.1 GCF_017432245.1 Methanobrevibacter sp. | reverse complement strand
TTTTCTTTTTTTGTCTTTATTCTTGGATTGTGTAAATGTTACGCATCGGATGGGATTTGAACCCCTGAATGCTATTGCATACAGGATTAGCAGTCCTGCTCTTTACCATGCTAAGATACCGATGCATAAGAGAAGTGGGGAGGGGAGGATTTGAACCTCCGCTATCTAAGTGCTCCTTAGCGCCTTTGACACAGGGAATCAAAACCCTTGCTAGACCACCGCCCCATTATATATTAGTAGAGTTGGAGGGACTTGAACCCCCGACCTTAATGTCGCATCACTTTTAATATTTTTTTATATTTTTTCCTTTTTTTAGAATAGTGTTGATTGTACTGATTTAGGTTTTGGTTTGTCATAGGTTTCTATGACTTTGTCATTATCTGTTAATGACTTGTTTAATTCAACACTTTTTTTATTCTTTTTAGCACCTATGAAGTTGTATGCTTCTTTTTCTGAGACTAATTCAATATGTGGGATTGGTAAACCATAGTGAATGTAATTGTTTACTCTCCAACATTCAAATACTTCTAATGTTAAAGTGTTTTGATGAATTATACTGCCTCTAACTCCAGATATATAGAAATTCAATACTGCCATTTTGCACGCTACGGGGTCAAGGTCTTGACCTATTAAGATTGCAGTTGGATTTTTACTATGGGCATCTAATAATAATCTACCGCTTCCACAGGCACAATCATTAATTATTCCCCCCTTATTTTGCATTAATGTTTTACTCATTAACTTTGATACACATTGAGGTGTGAAAAATTGTCCATTAGTCCCTGCTTTGTATTTGGATTGGATTACATCTTCGTAGAATACTCCAAGATAGTCATAGTAATACTTTCCAGTATTCTCTAATTCATCAGATACAATTTGTATCCATTCTTGATAGAGTTTAAAGTAGGTTTCTTCATTTCCTTTGAAGTTTAATTGTCTATCATGGTTTATGATTAGGTTTTGGTCTATTACCCAGTCTAACCAGTTAATCCATAATGTACTGGCATCATCAGTTCTTGCTAAACTTTCAAAAGTTTTCTCAAAATTATTCATATTAAACTCCTCCCACATCTTAAACATTCAGTTATTTGATTTCCGTCTGTTTTCAAATCACATAAATCTTGAATATCCCAATTAACTTTTTTTAATAAACGTACTTCATCTTCAGCATCTTCAATCTTTTTAAATTGTCCAAAAATAACAATTTTACCATTGATTCTTTTACGGATTTGCCAAACTTTCCTACTAGCTATCCATACTAAATATTTTGGTTGTTTGTAACTGAATTTTAATCGTTCATCTAAACATTTACCCCATCCGTTCTTTTCAAAATAAGTTCTTGCTTTCTTAGCATCTTCTAAAGATTTGTAACTACCAAAATTATATGGTTTATTCATTACCTTTTTGGTTATTACCCAAGTTCCTTTTCTTTTATCAAAAAAAATATATTTAGTATCAGGAATATTTTTCATACCATCACTTTACTTAGATAGATTGTTTCTTCATTAATCCTTTCATCTAAATTACATATTACTTCAAAATCCCAATTACATTGCTCTAATAAATCTCTTTCATGCATTGCTTCATGGATAGTGTTAAATAATCCATAATTAACTGATGAACCATTTTCCTTATGCTTAATATTATATTTTATTTTACCTCCCCTGATTATGAATTCAATATATCTTAATGGGTCTACTGGTATTAAATCTAAACTCCAATTATTTTTTATACAGTTATCTCTGCATTGTATAGCTTCTTCAAGTAATGGGAAAGAACCGAAACTGTATTCTTTACCATTAATCACTTTAGCAACACGATACCTGTATAATGGGTCTGCTTTATCATTAACACGAATATAATGTTCATGTGATTTAGTATCCCTTTTGGGATATCGTTTCCAGTTATTGGCTTTACTCCAATCTCTTATCATTAATGCTGAAATTAATGATTTACTGGAACCTATTAATTTTTGAGTACCATTAATTCTTTTAGAGATTCGATAGTTACGGTCTTCTTTACACCAATTAATATTTTCAGTTCCAGGAACATCTTTCATTCTAATTCATCCACCTTTTATGATTAAATTTAATTTCATCTTCATCTTCAACAACATATAATTTAGTTGTAGCAATCTGAGAATGTCCCAGAAATACTCTTATCTGTTCTAATGGCACACCTTTACGTAATAATCCTGTTGCAAATGTTCTTCTGAATCTATGCGGATGAACATCTTTAACCCCACATGATTGACCCAATTCCCTAAGATTACGACCAATACCACTATGTTTTAAACGACCTCTTCCTTTACCAACAAATAAAGCTATATCATTATCGGTGCGTGTTTCTAAGTATTTTTCAATATAATATTTAGCAGATATGCTGAAGTAGAATTTACGTTCCTTGGCTCCTTTACCCATCACATAACCAGTGCATTCTTTTAAATCAATACTAGTACGGTTTAATGATTCCAATTCTCCCAATCTTAAACCACTACTAATAAGTAATTCGAATATTGCACGTGTACGAGTATCTTTTATATTATCTCTGAGTATAACTAATTCTAATTCACTGAAAGGTTGTTTAACTTGATATTGTCTCTTAATAGTTTTAATTTTCTTAACAGGGTTCTTTAAAATTAAACCTTCAATTGTGCAGAAATTATAGAAACTATTCAAGTTACGGCGATAATTATCAACAGTTACCTCTGTGGTTCCTTTTTCATTAATTAAATAATGGAACCAGTCACGGACATTATCAGTAGTTAATTGACTTAAAGCTTTATCAGGATAAAACAATGCTAACATGTCTAAAGTGTTTTCATAAAAACGTAATGTTTTACTGGATAAACCTTGGCTTTTTTTACCTTCTTTAAACCGATTAATCAGATAATCATTAACTTTATCCACAACAACATGTTCATCTTTATGTTCAGATACTGCAATACTATATCGTTTCAAGGTCTCTTCAAGCATGTTGGATAAATTCTTTAATTGCCTTGCATCACATAATGTATCCATATCTTGAAGTATTCTTCTAACTAATTCCAGTTTAGCATTATTATCATTACTACGGTAAAATTCATCAGTTAAACCAACACCAAGATTACTCATCACTTCAACCATGAATAAAACACCTCACTTTTTATGATACAAATCGGTTATGTACTCTTTTCAAAGATTCTTCATCAGATTCCACATATCGTAAAGTAACCTCTAAACTAGTATGACCTAATAATTGTTGCACTTGATCTATAGGCATGCCCTTTCGAACCAATCTAGTAGCAAAAGTTCTACGGAACTTATGCGGATATGCTTCAATATTATGTCTTTCCCCTAACTTCCGTATCATACCTTCAACAGCAGACAACCCAATTCTCTTATCATACAAATTTAAAAATAAAGCACCGTCACCATCAGTTTTACGTTCTTTAATCATTAATTGTAATAAATGACTTGTACGTTCATTAAAGTATACTAATCGTTCTTTATTTCCTTTACCTAATACAACAACACTATTATCTTCAAAATTAACTTTATAAGTATCAATACCTGCTAATTCACTAACACGCACTCCACTAGATAATAAGAATTCAAAAATAGCTTGATTCCTGATTTTATATTTACTGTTTCTACGATTTGCTAAATCATTACGCATTATTTCAATTTCTTTATCAGTAAATGCCTTTTTAACTTTTTTCTCAAATTTAACTTTAGGGATTTTACGCATTGGATTAATAATAATATATTCTTCCAGTTCTAACCAGCCAAAAAATCCTGATAGTATACGGCGGATGTTATCTATGCTGATTTTACTAGCATTATTTAATTCTTGATAGAATACTAGGAATTCTCGTATATCTGTATGTGTTAAATTAATGAATGATTTAACAGTCCATTCTTCCAGTTTTTTTAATGTGACTTCATAGTAATTTATTGTACGGTCACTTAGGCCTTCTACTTTTTTGGATTTTATATATTGAACTAATAATTTCTTATTTTGAACTTCATAATCGAGGTTAGTGTCAATTAAACCTTCACCAAAATCTAATTGACTGGTGTGATAGTTTAATACTCGGTTTAATTCTCTTAATTGTACATTGTCTAGTAGTGGAGTCATGCCGTTGAGAACATCTTCAATAAATCCTTTTTTGTATTCTGCACTAATTTGACTGAAATTATTCAATAAGATTCCCCTCCTTTTTTTATTAAGATAATGTCCTTACAATCTTAACATTATCTAAATTCAATGCTTTATCAGTAACATATGGACTTTCAGGACTGTTTTTAAGATAATCTTTTTTATTAAGGATTAACACATAATTATCATTCATTGAGCAGATATCATCTTTCTTAACAGTATAAGAGGAATCATCCATGAATACGAATTCAGTATCATGTTTCTCATGATTCTCACGCAGTAATTCAAATATTGCATGTTCTTTGAAGAAGAATTCTCTTCTTAATTCTGTTAAGCACATTACATAGTAACGATATTTGCTTGCTAATTTTTCATCAGGGGTTTCTGATTCCATTACTTCTGATAACATTTTATCATAATCATTGATTTTACTATCTATGACTTTTAATATTGTATTATCTTCCATTTAGTCACCTTCTTTTTTATCTGGAGTATTTAATAGTTTTAAATATTCTGGGTTTGTGTTAATGTCTTCAAAGATGGAATCCATTATTTTTTGATCCAGATATTTATTCCCTGTTGAAACAGTTACAATAGTTTTCCATTCAGGGAATGTTTGATTATATGTTCCTTCGATGTCGATTAATGATAATCCTTCTCTTCTGTGAGTGGGGACGATTTTGAATCTTTCCATTTTCACAGTTTCCATAGCATCACTCTTCGGTTTCTTCTTCAGGAGTAACTGCATCATCATCTACTTCAAGGACATCATCAAGTAAACGGATTGTATTCCAATATGCTCTATAAAGCAACAATGGATTTATATCACAATATTTTGATGCTACATGTCCGGCTCTTCCTTTACCGGCATCCACCACATCCGCGATGTGCTCAAGAATATCTAATAAGTTTACATCTGGCCATGCTTGGTCATTGACATGATGTCTTTCTTCAAAGTAATGTCTTTGACACCAGTTAGTTTGTTCGAATTCACCTTCTGGTAAATGTGCTAATGCTACTTCACTGTATTCTTCGAAATTTGCTCCCATTTTTGTGAAGTCATGTTTAAGGCCTATTTCATGTAATTGTTCTCCAAACCAATCCATTATGCGACCAACTTCTTCGATGTGTGTTTCTGTTGCTTCGTATAATTTTTCTTTTGTCATATCCTCAGGTGCAGTGCGTGAGTCTGCATATGAGGTATTTTTGATGATTATCTTGTCTGTCATATATTATTGTATGGTGGTGGTTTGACTGTTTTGTAACACAAAAAAAATAAGTAGGTGTATTTTTTTATCGGTAATCTACTACCCATTCTTTACAGTTTTCTTTTTCTTTTTCCAACACTCCTTTTTTACTGCAAACGATACGTTCATCTGAATATCTATTACAGTAAACACATCCTCTGCATTTACCAACAGTACCCATTTCTCGTGCCATTTCCATTTCCATTGAAAGTCCACAGATTATCATTTCAGTCATAATATCTCTAACTCCTCTCTTAGTTCATCGTCGGGGTCAATTGTTGGTTCTTCTTTGAATTTTTCTGTTTCATCTGTTAGGAGTATGCATTCCACTACTTTACCATTATTACTGTTTTTTAGTATTAGGAATGATTTTCCTTCGATTTTGTTTGCGGTTACGGTCATGTTCCATAGTTCGGGGCCGTAGGTTTTTTTCAGGTATTTTAATCGGTTTTCGAATATTTTGTAGTTCATAGTTAATTACTCCATTTTTTCTGTAAGTCGGTATCGTTGTATATTTTCTTTTCTGCACATTCATCGTACTGTGAAACTTCGCTTACTCCTAATTGGAAGTATTGTAGACACATATCGTTCCGAGGCACGTAGTTTTGGCAATTCAAGTGTACATTGGATTTACAGTTGTCGCATTCGCCTTTATCTGTCTTGTTTTTACAGTATAGTTTATTATTATCTTCGTATCGGTATTCGCAATCGTGGAATATTATATCAGTCATTTTTCCAACTCCTTTTCATAATTCATACATATGAAATAACTTTGTTTTTCAGGGTAGTTATGTTTTTTAACTACGCAATGTTCTTTTTTGGAACAATCGTCACAGATTATCATATGCTCAACTCCTTTTCTAACCATTCTTTAAATTCAAATGCCAAACGCAAATCAGAACTGCGAATAACATGTCGTCCAGTATTATCAAATATGTCATAATAAAAACTATAGAAATCAGAAGATACCCATTTACGGGTTCGTAGTTCAAATCCAGTTACTTCCTGAAATAAAGGTCTTTGAAATCCGAA
Source organism: Methanobrevibacter sp. (assembly GCF_017432245.1). Lineage (GTDB taxonomy): Archaea > Methanobacteriota > Methanobacteria > Methanobacteriales > Methanobacteriaceae > Methanobrevibacter. The sequence continues at coordinate 10,911 of NZ_JAFRJO010000049.1, read as the reverse complement.
TAAGTTTTCATAATATTTTTGTCTTTCTTCAGCACGTTCTCGGTCGTCACAATCTAAACCATGAACGGATAATTCACTATGTATTTGTGTTTCAGGCATTCTTCCAAGTGTGTCAATTAGGAATACTGAATCGAGTATGTTGCAGTATTTGATGATAAATCGGTAACTCATTTTAATTCAACCTGTAAATCCTTTGCAATCTCATGCAGTAATCTTGAGCAGTTTTTCTGGACAAGTTGGCCCATATATTTACCTGCTTGTGGTGGTGCTCCAACAAGTAATGATCTGTTGACCAGGTCATTTTTTTCTTGTAATGTTGCAGCTACTTTCTTCTTGTATGATCCTTCTCGGATGATTTCATCTAATTGTTCTTTGGTTAATATTACTCCTCCATCTTCAAGGATACGTGATATTTCATAGGATGCTCGGCTTATGTTTTCGTTTGCTTTTTGGAGTAGTTTGATTGTTTCTTGTTGGTCGTTCATTGCATCAACAACTTCTTTCATAGTGGTTAATTCACGGTTTAGCCAGAAATCAGTTATTTTAAATTGTGTTACTGGCATGGTTGGAGAGTCAGTAGTGAATCTTTTAGTCATTCTATTCCCCCCTCTTTTTATAGGAGTATCATACTCACAAGTATCTTTTCCGTTTACTCTTTTACGATTTTCTCTGTAACAATGAATTCCATCTTCGTTTGATTGTGCATAATCACAATGGAAACAATCTTCTGTTAATATTTCCAAATCATTCGGAAATGTTTCTTTTACTTTTTCAACATCTAATACTCTCCACTCCAATCCTTTTTTTAAAATTTTTTCTTTTAATTTTTTAATACTTGTAGCAGATATTAAATTATGTTTATTATTTTCCCAGTAAGTATATCTCCATCTGAATCCTTGTTTGCAATTAGAATCGTTTAATTTTGAAACACGATATAATCCTGTACTATTCCTTGATTTACTTATTGATTTACTTAATTTCACATTCATTCAATCAACCTCACAATTTTAATCTAATATACACTATCAGTAAACAGAATAAAAATCCATATCCCCCTGCTAACCCCCATGCTACAGTTTCAGTCATTCAGCATCACCTTTATCCCTTGCTAATGCTCCTACTTTCTTTCGACAATTTACACACCAAAAAATGTATTCTGCTATTCTTATTAGTGGTGTTCGGCATATTGGACAATAATAAGTCATTCCACATCACCATAATTTGCTTTGATATTCACTACATCGTTTCTTTGCGATTTCGTAGTATTTCGGTTCTAATTCTATTCCTATGAAGTTTCGGTTGGTTTGCAGACAAGCAACACCAGTAGACCCCGAACCCATAGTGAAATCCATTACCAAGTCATTTTCATTAGTATAAGTCTTAATTAAATACTCCAATAATTCAACAGGTTTCTCTGAAGGATGGTTTCTACTATGATTATGTACACTTTTAAAATATTGTACACTTTCAGGATACTTGCCCCTTTCAAAAGAGATAATATTTCGGGGTTCTAATGATAAACCCCCTTGAATTTTGTTTGTACTATTTTTTAATTGTGCCTCTCTTTTACATAAATCCCCATCTTTAAATCTACTATACATACTATCAGCATACTTCTGAAAAATAGGATTATACTTACATTGTTTACTATAAAAAACAGATATTATCTCATGATATTTCATAGGTCTTTTTTTCGCAAGGGCAAAATCACCACTACTATTCTTATGCCATACCCAATCATAACGATACTCTCTAATATTACTCATTCTTAAATTACTACTGAATGGTTCACTTCCGAATAAACATATGGGTGTTGTTGAATGAGTTAATCCATGTATACAATCCCACATCTCATCAAAAGGAATAACACTATCCCATCGACAAGCAGTAGTACCATAAGGAGGGTCAGTTAGTATACAATCAACTTTTACTCCATCATCTATGAGTTTTTGCATTTCTTCTATGCAATCGCCTTGTATTAATCTACAACTCATAATAAAATACTCCTAATTGGTTTTTCAGTCATTCCACATCACCATCTTCCCAATCTTTACAAATCTTTTTTAGACAGAGATTGTTTGTTTTTTTACAACCGAATGCCTTGACATAATCATTATCTCTTTCATAACGAAGATATTTACAATCCCAAAAAGATTTTTCAGTCATTCCACATCACCATCATCTTTTATCTCAAAAGGATTACTTAAATTCCGATACTGCATTGTTACTTCACAGTTATCCATAAATTTTTTTAATTCAACACTATCATCAAGATTTTCCCATTTAATAATTGCTAAACCATTTTCTACTTGAATAAACTTAATCATTCCACATCACCTTTCAATTTATCAATCTTTTGAAGGATTTCTGAATAATCCAATTCCCAGTAATCCTCATCAAACACTTCAACATAACCTAACTGACTTGCACATTTATCAAAAGCAGACAAACCAGTTATGGTTGTTAATTCGTGTTCAACTTCTTTCAGTAATTGTTTTAACTCTCTATTCTCATCATATACATTATTATAATCAGAATTTAGTTGAGCATATAAATCCCTTTGAGCATCATATCTTTGTTTTAACTGCTCATTCTCTTTTGATTGTTCCATCAACATTATAACAACAGATTCATCTTCCAATGATTCATCACCATTATAGAATTGATGGTATCTATGTTTGCCCCATTCTTCCAATCGAAATTTCCCTGCTTGACAAACTATATCTCTCTCATCTAATTCTTGATTTAATAAATCATCAATATTTGATTTTAACTCTTCATTTTCTGATTTTAACTGTTCATTTTCACAAACTAATGCTTCAATTTCAGTTACTTCTATTCGTGGACTCATTCGTAATTCCTGATTTTCTTTCTTTAACTGCTCAACCTCTTTTTCTAATTGTTCTTTTTCATCATGTAATTCCCACCATAACTTACCACATCTTGAATGTGCTTTTTTAGATTCATTTAATTTAGATTTTAACTCTTCATTCTCATTTGATAGTTGATTTAATAACTCACATATAATTTCCAAATTATCAACCATATGATTATCATTAACATCATAAATATACGGTTTAAAACCTTCCATATGATTATACTCAAATCGTTCTTCAGTCATTTTCATCATCCATTTTGATTAACATTTCTTTTTCCAATCTTCTTCCAGTAACAAAATAATTAAACCTAACACACTCATTAGGAAGAAATACTTTAATCTGAAGATTATTGTTTTTCAAATCAATTTCAGTATTATTGTCTTTAACATATAATGTGTCTTTGTCAAACTCTCTGTGGTTTTGATTCCATTTAAATGTAATATCAGTTATTTGTTTTTTTAACTGCTCATTTGTTTGTTGCAATGAGTTATTTTCATTAAAATAATCATTTAATAATTTACAAAAAACTTCTGCACTATTAGGTGCATCTAAAGAATAATATTTGTTTGCAAAAGTATCAAGGATTGTTAAAAGATTATAAACTATATATCTTCGAATATCATAGAATTTATGCCTATATCTTATCAAATCTCTTACTGGACTTTTATCTGAAATACGATCATCAAACTCTTCAACAAGTCCATCTAATGCTTGTCGTAGTATTGCGTTATCTTCTTTTAATTCAAGTGTTTCTTGTTTTAACTTGTCTCTTTCGATTTCTAAGTCTAAATGTTCATCGTGGAGTAAACCATGCACTTTATGTAATCTATCATATTCAGTTTTTAATTCCTGATAATATTGGTAGACTTCATTTAGTTCATCACAGATTAATTCTGCTTCGGCTTTACATTGGATTTCGCTGCAGACAAGAGTATTGTCTTTTCTTAAGATGTTGTATTCTCCAAGGTTGTCTTGGATTAACTTGTATCCTTTTGTAGTCATCGTATTCACCTGTGGTTTAAGCATTCGCTGTATCCGCCGAGTTCATCAATCTTATCACATAACTGGTAAAGGAAGTCAATTAAACTATCCGCATCTTCTTTATTCTTTAAAGGTACTGGTTTGAATTCCCCTTGTAAATCCCTCAAAGAATAAGAGTAAGTGAATTTACCAGTTTCCTCATCATAATGCCTTTCTTTAAACCTTACAAATCTTTGATAGTAATGTTCACCATCTTGTTTATAGTAGTAGTCATCGGCTTTTTTACAGGACATGCGGTTGTCCATGCAGTCACGATGATCTGCTGCACAATAACCCCATTCACCTTCCATCATGTCATCACATTCTAAATCATACATTTATAACCACCAATCCTGATTTTCAGTATCATCAATATCATCGAGGGAAATGTCTTCACCTTCCTTATTTTTACATTCTGTGATGATGACTTTTCCTTTTTCATCGAGTTTATATTTTACTATGCTTAAATCGTTGAATACTGTGTAAAATGTGTCTTTTGTATTGTACCAGTTTCGGTCACCGTACATTTCAACATCACATTCATATAAGTCATCTAAATCCAAATCATCCATTGGTTCTATCTGGACAAAAGCATATTTTAAGTAGCCGTATTCTGATTCACTGCAATCAAATATGCCTTTTATTCCGCATGCTTCGTCACTATTTGGTAGGCCTAATTGTATTGGCCAGTCCTTTGGGAATTTACTTAATGCTTCAATAAATTCCCCGCAAGTTAAAAAACTCATTTTTTCTCCTCTTTGTTTGTTATTGTTAATCCTCTGTAATCATGGGTTATTTCCTTTTGAATTTTGTCATAGACATCTCTGCTAACTTCCAAGGTGGTGCCGTGTAAATCCTTTGGTTTAACAGTATCTGGAGGCAAGTCCTCATTTAATACAATATTAACTCCTTTTAGAAGGTTAGGATTCACTTCATACATATTCAATTTTCCTCCAGAATTAATTGATTTAACAAAATCTCTAATTTTTTCCTACGCACAGATGTTTTAATTATCATTCCGTTAGGATTAATAAGTGAATATCTTTGTCCATATGGTGTAATACCATTTTTTACAATTTTATATGTTTTATTCTGAATATCCTCTTCACAAATTTCATTATTTATTAATTTAGTACGCAAATTTTCCAATTTATTTTTATCCCTGAATAAATAAGTTTCTTATCATTACTTTTAAGAACATATAATTGGACGCCATCTTGTATTCCATTTTTGATAATCCTGTAATTTTTCAAAAAATATTCCTCTGTTATGATTCCATTATTTAGTTGATAAGCTAAATCTTCCAAGTAATTAACATCTACTGAACCTTTAATATACTTATTATCAGGGGATAACAATAAATATCGTTGTTTATTAAATTTAATTCCTGCTTTAGTAACATGATATTTAGGTGTCCTACCATTTCTAAACCCCATTCCTCCAGGAGTAAGGTTATAATGATTTTTATCAAGATAAGTATTGTATAATCTGATGATTTTTATTTCTTCCCTGTCTAATTCCTCTTCTTTACATTCGAATAAAATTTTAAAAAAGAAATTTCTCATCCCATATTTTTTAATACTTTTATCAATATACTGCCGTATATTTGAGGGGGTAATATGTTGTCGGAATCTGTTTTCTATATTAACAGATTGTCCAACATACATTTGGCCAGTTAATTTATTTTTTATTAAGTAAATTCCACAAGTCATAATTCCTCCATTAAATATGATAATTTTTTCATAATAAATCACCGTTGTATTCTCCAAGCTTGCGCAGTTTCTGTTTTAACTCAAAATTTTCTTTTTCAAATTTATGGATGTAATCGCTTGCTTCATCAGGATTTAAGCATAACTCTTTAAGTTCGTTTTCAATATCTTTTAGGTCTAACATTCCTCTAAATACTAAACTGTGCAGCTTTATTGTTAAGAAACGATTCTCCATTCTTAAATGCCTATTAACTGCTTTTAATTCAATGCAATGTTCTATATCCCTAGCAGTTTTATATGCTTCTCTTTGAAGAACTGATAGTTTAAAGCATATTTCTTCTAATGAATATTCTCTGTCGGTATATTTGTTTTTGATTTTACCGTTTTCAACGTAATATTCGTCCATTATTTCGGCCTCCTTTTAATCTAGTGTTACATATGGTTCTTTTTCCATGAACCTTTGAATCTTACCCCATACTGCATTTGCAAGAATATTATTCAATTTCGGATTTGGGGAATTGATGCAGACAATCATTCTTTCGCCAACAAGGTCGTTGTCTCTGACGATATACTCGGTACCGCCGTATTCGCTTGGACGTTCGACAATCTGATAATGTTCATGTTCACTATATTCTAATTTTCCTGTTTCTTTGTTTTCATCTATTAATTGTAAATCTGTTGCTACACACATTGCATCAATAATGGATTCCGGTTCGTTTTCATCAACACTTCTTGGACTCCACCAGCAAGGGTTTATGTCATCTAATATTTTTGTGCCTCTGTCGAAGCATTCAAGGTAGTCTATTAGTTCTCCGACTGTTTCTATTTTATCCTCCATTCTTTTTATACCTCCTTTGAAATCCTGCAATCTTTTTTACTGAATCTATAATGAACATGACTGAACATTGAAGTTCCTATCCAGTCATTATTTAATGTTGGCATGTAATAACCGAATTTATCACAGAAATCCATTATTAATTGTGGAGGAATTGTTTTCTCATATCGTCCACGTACTTTCACAACATCATGATCCACATCGAATTCCACCATGTCCGCATGACCATTGAAGAATTCTCGTATTTTTTTCTCATATCTTTTGACATCATTTTCATATCTTTCTTTAGATTTGTAGAGTTGGTGATGCCAGTTTTGATATTTTGTGGATTCTTCTTCGGAGGACAATATTTCAAACTCTTTTAAAAGTTTATCGACGTCAACTCCTAAATAGTGTGCCATGGCATATTTATCTGCTTCATCTGGTATTTTTGAGATAGTTACTCTGACATAGGCATGCATTAATTTATTACTTATTTCAACTGCGTAATAATCATCGGGTTCACCATCATTTGCTAGTCTTCCCAGATACATTGAATATAGGAATGCTATGAATGATTTGTCATCTGTTACATCACTTAGCTTCATTTAAACACTCCATATTGTTTGTAATTGCATTTGCCATTTCCAATACATTAACTGCTACTTGATGGGTTGCAACTGACATCTCATCAAAACCCAATCTTATAATGTAACTGACAACTCTCCTAATTATCGCTTGTACTTCCTGTTCATCTCTCTTAGATAAATAGGAGTAATATTTTAATTCACCGTTGTATTCATAGGAGTTACAATCTAAACTTTCATTTCCAGTTTCAACATAGTGAAAATCATCTTCACAAAATTCATGTACTCTTTTATAATTCTTGCAAAATTGACAGCTCATTCTTCAACCTCATCATCTGTTTCGGGTATTTCATCATTATACTCAATCTTGTTCAAGATTCGGACTTGCATGTCATCTTCCACTAATTCCATCCCGAATGGTACGACCATAATATCTTCGAATTCTTTGCTGATTGTTTCTCCAAGTTTCTTGTTTATGTCCTTAATATCCTTGAAGATGTCTTTACCATCATTGCTGGGTAGTCTTAAAACTACTCCACAAAGCACATCATAATAACTCATTCTAACAAATCCTCCGGTATTGCAAATGGATAATCTTTATGTCTTAACTCAAATTCTACAGATTTTGTTCCTGCAAAATAATTCTCAAGTGTATGCTTGTGCATTACTTGAAGATTGAAATCTTCACAGGCCTTATTAACAATATCCATATTCACTTTGGTTTCATGGAATTTGATATAAACCATCTTTTTATCTTTAAAATGTAGTCCTATTACGAATTCTCCCATCTTTTCGTGTTCGTCTTCCCATTCATCTAATTTATCGCTAAATGTTGTCCATGCTTTAGTATAAGCTCTTTTTGCTTTGCCAATTTCCACTAAATAATCAGTCATTATTTAACCCTCCTTTTTTGTCTTTGAAAATGCTTCCAATTGGAGCAAAACATTCTACATAAGCTGGTTGGCAATCCTCTTCGAATTCTCCCCAATTGGTGCATTCCATTTCCTTTTCATCATACCAGTCACAATCTTTATGTGTTTTATCTGGTAAGCAATGAAGATCATCTGCATCTATTTTCATAATCCCACTATTTTTTCCGCTGCAGGCATATCAGTTTCATAAATGTGGAGACTGCTGCAATTGTAGTAACTCCCTTTAAAGGTTAGTCCAGGATAGGTTTCCCTTAACTCATCAACTAACTTCAATCCTATGTAATTTATGAATAACATATTGGCGGGCCATGCTCCGTAGGCATCATTTGATCTGAAGATGATTGTTAATGTTAATTCATTATCTCGGATTAATGCTTGGAGGAATTGAAGACAAGGGATGTCTTCAGCTACTCCATCAAGACCAGGATTATATATTACTGCAACAGCTCTGTTACTTCCAGGATTATTTTCAAGACGGTTCATCATTAATTCTAATTGGTCGATAAGTATGTTTTCACCAAACAGATCAACAGTATTATATCTAAGAATCCTATTTGGATAAGTGTAGACAAAGTCTCCACCCTCAATAATGTATGAATCATCAATACTGGCCACATAATCATGTAAAGATTCACCACTCATCGGATAATCTTTAATGTCATATGCTCCTTTTTTTACACATTTAAGGAATTCACTTGGAGGTAAATAGATTGGAGTTTGGAATTGGTTTGGTATGAATTCATGCACTCCAATTATTTCATGTAATGGGCTGTCGTCTTTTGTGTGTTCATGGCCTTTTGTGATTATTTCTTTTAATAATTTTTTCCAGATATTTTCTAAACTCATTTTCTCACTTCTTTTAATGTTAATGTTCGACCACCTATTAAACCGAGAATTAAAAACATTAACCACAATGCTATTTCTGTAAAACCATTTCTGCTAATGGTCCAATTGACAGTATAAGATAATACTGTGATGATTATCCAAGCTATGAGTATTCCGAGATATAATTTGTAGTAATCATTCATTGTGGCACCTCTGAATATCTTTGTTCGTTTTTACCTGGGATGCGGGTTATCCCTAATTCTTTGCAGATATTATCCACTTGGTTTTGTTTCCAATTGATGCAGATTAATTTGTCTCTTACTTGTTGCGCATCTTCTAAGGTTTTGTATTTCCCATAATAGTAGGTGGATTTGAATATTTTCTTTTTGATATTGTATCCTCTGCCTCGTTTTTCAATGTATCTCCATTCTGGGTCACATTTTATTTCATCAGGGTATTCTCTATCAAATAAAGTTTTGAGATTAGTTTCATGTTTGATTAAACATTCTTCTAATCCCATTCCATTGCGTAGGTCTTCTGTTATTGCATGGGGAATCATGGCTCCCTCTCCCAACCACAACAGTATTCATCTTCATTTACTTCCTGATGAAGTGAATTGCAGAAAATAATATTTGATCCCTCAGATTTTATTTGTGGTGATGCGTGGTCACATGATCCGCAACATGGAACCTGTGCTCTTTTAGCTTCTAATTCGTTGCGATATTTTGTGATGTGGATTTGATGATAACTGCAATCTTTGTGTTTATCGCAGAATTCCCATGCTAATTCTTCATTGGTTACAAAGGCCACATGCTCAGTTGTGTCACTTAATTTTCGTTCGATTTCAAATACAACAGAGTGTCTGATATTATATAATCGTCTGTTTAAATCGCTGATTTTCTTATTCTTATCATTTAAAATTCTACTAAGGTCATTAGCTACTGCTTCTGCAGGACAATAATAAGTCCTATCATGCTCACCATCTACGATAATGTAATGATGATTGTTTTCCAGTTCTGCCCAATATTCTCCAGTCATTTTCTTCTATCCTCCTATTTATGCTTCGATTGGTTGGTCTAACCAACAATAATCAGATTCATCAAATTCAACAATCTGGTTAATATCCCAATTACAAGCAAGACAAATATCCCGCTCACGTTCAGCTTCCTTAAAATCTTTAAAGAAACCAAAATACTCTCTTTTACCGTTTATTATTTTCGCTACAAAATATCCTCCATTTGCTTTAATGATGTATTGTCTTCCTCTAAAGCTTGGATTCACATTCCAATGTTTCCCAATATAATAGGCCCTCCATAGTTCAGCTTCCTCAAGACTATGGAAAGTCCCCCAATAAGTTAATACTTTATCAATTCTTTTTCGTATCTCAAAACACCCGTTCTTTTTAGGATAAATGTAATTAGGCATTTTTTCAAATGTTTGAGTTGATTTTTGATAAACATATCTTACCATTACCATTCTATCCCTTCACATGTTACTGTTATGATTGGTATTTCAACACCGTCTTCCATGAGCTTTTTACGTGTTGGTCTTGGCAGTTCTTCAGGCATTAAGTCTGCTACATTAACATAAAAATCTGGATTCATATGTGACCTCACTTTTTTTCTTTGAAATGGAATTTCCAAACATGTTTCACATTATATTCAATACGTGAGACTTCTTCTCCAGTTATTGGAGTTAATATTTCCTGGTGGTGTATCATGATACATTGGACTTGGAATGTTTTTTCGAAGTCACGTAAATGTTTTTCAAATGCCATGGTGGTTGTGATTGTGAAGTGATCCATTGTTAATGTGTCGATTAAGTCGATTGGTTGCATTAACATTAATCCTTCATGTTCACGGAACCATTCATCTACTGCTGTTTTAAATGCTAAGTCTTTGCTTAGCAAGTCACTTTTTGCGTCTAAATATTCGCTATATAAACTCATCTAATCACCTTTTCCATTTTTTAAATCTTACTCGGTCTCCAATGCTTAGGAATTGAACAAATCCGGTTTCACGGTCATTGCGGACAGAGTCATGTAATCTTTCGTAAACCTCTTCAGTAACAGTTAGACTTGTATTGTTTGGACTGGCTTCTTTTAAAGCATCATAGAAACTTGTGCTGACACACATGCTGTCTGTG
>NZ_JAFRJO010000048.1 GCF_017432245.1 Methanobrevibacter sp. | reverse complement strand
TGTATTATCTGAATTTTCTATATTTTCTAAATATTTTATATTTTCTATATTTTCTAAATTTTTAAAATTTTCATTTTTGAGTTTTTCAGATCCATGAATTTTCAAAATTTTTAGTTAATATGATTTTTTTGAATTTTTCATTTTTCACATTTTTTCAAAAAAAATTTCCATTATTTTTAAAAATTTTCATTAAAAATTCATTTTTTCAATTAAATTTTCTGATAAAAAAATTTATCATAGTTTAATTAATAATAACTTTCATTAAAAGTATACTTTATATAAAACTTTTAATTTAATTGCAGCTATTTTTCATTTAATTAAAATAATGTCCCAATCATAATTTTTGAAAAATAGTAATCTATATGCAGTTAGTAAAATTTAATAATTTATTAAAAAATAGTATTTTGTTAATGATTTTTGATGAATAAAAAAATTAGTTATGGTGGTAAATATTTGATGATGATAATATTAATTTTGAAAATTAATATTAAAAAATATCTAAGCTTTTTTTGCTATTACAGTTAATAATGCAACAACAATAATGAAACCTACAATCATTACAAGTGCAAAAGATGAAAGTCCACTTAAAATATCTGCTACTAAATTCATAATATTCCTCCTAAAAAAATTAATAATTAATTTAAAAATTAATTTAATAATTAATTAATAATTATAATTTTATTTAATAATATTTTTGTTAATATACTATTTATAATTTTTTTAAATTTTTTTAAATCTAAACCTTTAATGAATCAGTTTAAATGTATCCATCAATAATACGATTAGCAATTTTATCTGTTACTAAGATTATTGCTGAAATAATTAAAATTAAAATCCAATCAAACAAGCCAATTGCACAGGTTTTGAAGATTGTTTGAAGGAATGGAACATAAATAACAAGGACCTGCAATATGAATGATCCAATAAGAGAAATCCAAAGGGTAATGTTTCTATCTTTAGAGTTGGACCTGTAATTCAATGCATTGAACAGCTGATACAATACGAAGACTGTGAATGCAACGGTAATTGCCTTGGTATTTATATCTCCTACCCCATTATTTAACTCATAAATGAATAGTCCTAATGTGCCAATTGCCATTACAATTCCGGAAATTGTTATCTTAATCATTGTTTTTCTATTAATCAATTCCCCTTTCTCAGGCGGTCTTCTCATTATGTCCTTTTCAGGCCCTTCCAAACCTAAGGATTGTGCTGGAGGCCCATCCATTATTATATTTATCCATAATAATTGAATAGGGGTGAATGGAGTTGGGATTGGCAATAATGACCCTATGGTAATGGTCAGTATTGCTCCAATATTTGTGGATAATTGGAATTTTAAAAATCTTTTAATGTTATCAAAAATTGTTCTTCCTTCCCTTATTGAAGAGACTATTGTAGCAAAGTTATCATCCTGTATGATCATATCTGCAGATTCTTTTGTAACATCTGTTCCACTGCCCATAGCCACTCCAATGGAAGCCTTTTTAAGCGCTGGCGCATCATTTACACCATCACCAGTCATTGAAACGATTTCTCCATGGTTTTGGAGAACTTCTATGATTCTTCTTTTCTGTTCAGGATATACTCTTGCATAAACCTTGATGTCCTTTGCCATTTCATTGTATTCATCATCACTTAAATCCTCCAATTCCTGACCAGTTAGGATTGAATTATTATAATTTTCTTCATGGATATAATAGTCTCTAGGGAGAATGCCTAATTCCATAGCTATTGCAGTTGCAGTATCCTTGTGGTCTCCAGTAATCATCACTACATTGATTCCTGCCTTTTGACAATCTGCTATAGCGTCAATGGCTTCTGCTCTCGGAGGGTCCATAATTCCAAGAAGGCCTGCAAATATCAAATCTTTTTCAAAAGACTCTCCATGATGCCTATTCTTGGAATAGGTTCTATGAATTTCAGAATCTCCTTTTTCAATTTCCTTATTGTCTAAGTCCAAAACATTTTCATACTCTTCAGTATCAATTTTATTGTAAGCAAGGGCTATGACTCTTAATGACCTTTTTGTCATTCTGTCAATTTCACGCATTATTTCCTTTTTGGTGCCAGGGTCAAAATTGTTTATATGTCCATTGAAATCGAGTTTATCAGATAAATCTAAAATTATTTCAGGAGCCCCTTTTGTTAGAACATAATAATTTTTATCATTGCTTTCTTCATCTATTTCACTGTAAATGAAGGTCATTCTTTTTCTATTGCTGTCAAATGGAATTTCATATTCCTTTTCAAAATTCCTATCTGTTTTAAGCTTTTCAAAATCGTTATCAAGTGCAAAGTAGTATGATGCCAAATCAGTAGGGTTTCCTATTAACTCATCATCTTCGTATCTTACTCCATTACATAATCCAGCAATTAATGTAGAACGTTCTCTGTTAGTTAATAAGGTTTTTTTAACAGTCATCTTATTTTCTGTTAAAGTTCCAGTCTTATCTGTACAAATGTAAGTACAAGATCCCAATGTTTCTACAGATGACAATTTTTTAACGATTGCATTGGATTTGGCCATTTTTTGCATTCCTAATGCTAAAGTCAATGTCAAAACAGCTGGAAGACCTTCTGGAATAGCTGCAACAGCTAGAGAAACTGCAGTCATAAAGCTTTCAAGAATATCCATAGCTTGGAAAAAGTCTATAAAGAATACAAAAATACATACGATAATAGATAATATTCCAATTCTTTTACCTAATTTTCCTACTTTAACAGTTAAAGGAGTTTCCTCTTCATCTTCTTGAATCATGGTAGCAATTCTACCTATGTTTGTTTCCATTCCAGTAGCTATTACAACTCCTATTCCTTTTCCAAAGATTACATTGGAATTCATGGATACGAGTTTAGATTGTATATTCTCCTCTTTAGAATATTTTTGAATATCCTTAATTTTATTTGAGAAATCTTCAATGTTTTCATAATTTGTATCTTTTTTAACTAAAGTGGATTCTCCAGTTAGGGATGATTCATCAACTCCTAAATCATATGTTTCAATTAGAATTATATCTGCAGGAACTTTGTCTCCCTCTTCAAGGATTACAATGTCTCCAGGAACAAGTTTTTCACTCGGAATCCTTTTAAGGGTATTGTCCCTTTTAACATGTGCATCTGTATGTACTAAACTTTTCAGCTTTTCCATAGCATTTTCTGCACGGTATTCCTGAACGAAGCCGATTATTGAGTTAATTATTACAACTACCAGTATGACAATTGCATCCAAATGATTTCCAATCATATAACTTGCTATAGCTGCAATGATAAGCATGAATATTAAAACATCTAAAAATTGGGATAAAAATAGTTTTAAAGGGCTGTTTTTCTTTTGTTCTTTTAATTTATTTGGACCATACTTTTCTAATCGAGCATTGGCCTCAGCACTGCTTAGCCCTTCTTTTTGAGTGGTGTACTGTTTTAATATTTCGTCTATCAATATAATCCCCAAGTTCCTAATTAGCTAAAAATAGTTTTTTTTGATGAAATTCCATCATTTTGATATTCTTTTTCATTTAAATTTATATTTACATTTATATCTATATTTATATATAAAATAATAAGTTAGTAAATTTATATCTTTAATTTATTTTATTTAAATATTTAAGATTTTAATTTGTGTAATACTTTTTATCTTTCATATATGTAAAATGAGGCACGATTATAATTTTTTAGTTTCATTTTTTTGCTTTTAATATTCAAATCTTCATTGAATAATGGCTTTATGATAAGTGTAGCATTAACTTCATCCCTTATTTTCATAATGGCTTCCTGCAATTCTGCTGGAGGTCTGATTGAAAACAAAATGTCTGCATCTTTATAGATATTCATATTTGGATTGAAAACATCATCCTTAATAATATTTTCATTTGCAGGATTAATATCTGTCATTATGATGTCAATGTTTTCGTTTTCACTTAAGTTTTTAGATATTGTTTGGAATTTTCCAGCTCCAATTTCAACTATCTTTGTTTTTTTGCCAGTTTTTTCGCTATTTTCAATAGCTAATTTAAGAATGAATTCCTCTAAATCGTTCCACATTTTTATTCCTTTTTTAATTTTTTTATTCCTTAATATTGTATTTATCTTTTAATAATTTAATATGTTCTATTTTTTGATTCATTATGGTTTTAATTTAGTTTATTTTTAGAAATCTTTTAAATAGAGTAAATTATATAATATTAATAGTAATTTTCAATTGGAAAAATAATCATTAAAAAATAATATTTAATTGATTTTTAAAGTGTTTTATATGTTTATTCGTGAATTTGTCCCTTCTGATTTGGCCAGAGTATATCAAATTGAAGTGGAATCCTTTTCCACACCTTATGAATTGGCCATTCTTCAGCAATTGTATGAAATAGGTGCAGGGTTTCTTGTAGCTGTTGAAGATGGTGAAATCGTAGGATATATTATTTTTTGGGTAAAAGAAGAAGGATTAGGTCATATAATTGCTCTTGCAGTTGATAAAAAATTCCGCAGGCAGCATATAGCAACCCGATTGCTTATGATGGCAATAAGCATATTCAATAATATCGATATTCACAGGATAAGTTTAGAAGTGAAATCCCATAATGAAATTGCAGTTAGCTTCTATCAAAAATTCGGTTTTGAAATTGATAGAAAAGTCCCTAATTATTATGAGGATGGATCTGATGCTTATGTAATGTTATTCAACACCAATAAAATCAGCAATTAATAAAATTAATAAATTAAAAATTAATGAATTAAAAATTAATAAATAAAAAAAATATAATAGATAAAAAAATTAATTATTAAAAAAATAATTTTAATTATTTTTAGTCAAATCCAATTTATAGCTAAGGTTGTTCTCTTTTTTTAATTCGCTTAATTCCTTATTGATCCTTATATACTCTTTTTCAACTTCCAATAAGGATGTTACCAGCCCTTCCCTATAGTTATTCACTTTTTTGGTATCCAATAGGAACTTCTGTTGAGTGTATGGCTTGGAGTTGACTATATTTGAAATCTCTTTGTCTTCCAATTCAATATTGATTTCAAGTTTGTTCCTTAGTTTTTCAAAATCTTCAACGGTTTTTGGTTCATTTTCAATTTCATGTCTGCCTATTAGATTTTGTGCAGATTTCAATTCATCCAAATCCCTATCTTCATATGCCTCTTTAGAACTATAGAATAAGTTTTCTTCATAATCTGTTGGTTCAAGCAATAAATCAGGATGGATTTTTCTTATGCAATCCTTATAAATTGAGTGCAATTCCTTGAAGTCCTGTTTTTTACTTAAATTGTTTTTATGTTCTTCAATTAGAATATTCACTTTTGCAGTTTCTGTTTCCAATTCCAGAACTTCCTCTTTAAACTCATTTTCAATATGGCTTTCGATTTCACTCATATTGATTTTTGGCTTATTGATTTTAGTTTTATTGATCTTAATCTGATTTTCCTCTAAATCACTCATTTCCTTATTGAATTGATTGGATGATTGTTGATTGGCCATTTTTTTTATCAATTCAATTGTTCTTTTTGTTTTCTTGATTTTAATCTTATAATCCTTTATCTTGTATTTGTAAACTCCAAATTTCAAGGAATAATCTGTTTCAATTTCCCTGCAAGTGAAATTTATCAAATTATCTTCTTCAAAGAGTTTGCTGGCTAGAATCTCCTTTAAATAGCTTATTTCATCTTTTAAACTATCAATATATTCATCATTTTTTGCATTATTTTGAGGTTCTGTCATTTTCAAACTCCTTGTGGATAATTGATTATGGGTATTTCAATTTCTATTTACTTATTTTAATTTAGCTGCGTCTTCTCTCTTGCCTGTTTAATCTTTTTGGCTTATTGGAAGGATAATCGTAATCTGAATAATATCTTGAATCTATATTCCTATGGAACTGTCTAGGATTTCTGCCATACCTTTCCCTTTGCATTCTTTTCCTATATTTTCTTTCTTTCCTTCTTCTTATCCCTCTTTTGATTCTTTTTATTATGCTTCGAACTATCAATAGGATTAGAATTATTGCAACGATTATCATTCCTATTGGCAAGATTTCAAATAGGAAATCGCTGTAATATTTGTGGAATGCCATTTCTGATGGGAAATTCATAGTGCTTGCACTTGTGTCATCCTCTGTAAGAAGTGCAAAATTGTAAACCAAGTCATAATATCCAATGGTTGCACCTTCATAATTAATTGAGTCTGGCGCTTTTCCATGTTCATTCATATAGTCTACAACAATATCTGCCATATTGTAATAATCGTTAAAGGAGTATTCCCCTTTTGTAAAGCTTGAATATTTTTGAGGATTATCTGGTGCTCCAAAGTCCCCAGGAACTTCTAAAGCATATCCATCTATGTATGAAGCGCTCATATACAATAACTGTTGTGTGGTGTAGGAACCATAGGATTCCTGCATATCTCTTCCATGTCCATCAACGATTTTTTTAGAATCTTCTGCTAAGTATTTAGGGTCTAGCTTGTGATAAACTATTAAATCTGTATCCAATTGCTTGTTTTCATCTATTCCTGCATAAACTGAATTAATGATTTCATTTGCGATATATTCGTTTACATTATCGCTGTCATATGCGATTATTCCTTTATAGCAATCGTCAGGATATTCCTGTGCAGGTTGAATCAATGTTATTCCCGCATCATTCAAGAACTTTCCTGGGCTTTTCACTGAGGCAAAGGTGTAATGGGACCAATTGTCATCGTAGGATCTTCTAAGGAAATTTATTGTATTCAAGTCAAGTGTACCTGCATTCACATAGATGATCTTTTTGCTGACTTTAGTGGAATAGTCTGCAAGGTCAACCAGATTTCCTGCACAAGCACCAGCTATTGTAACAGCTACATCACATCTGGCTGCCATTACCCTTGTCCCTTCTCCAGGATTTGAAGCTGAATCATCAACCACTACAATAATGTCTCCATTGGTTTTTGATTCAATTCGTTCTTTGATATCATTCAATCTTGCAAAATCTGCATCATGCTCATGCAAATTGTCTGAAGTTAAGAATAAGGTAGTTGCATCTGCACTTTCAGCAATTATTGGGCATAAAATGATTAATGATAAAAGCAATATTGGAATAATCTTGTTCATGTTTAAATCACTTCATAGTCTTCTTCAAGAACCCATTTGATGGTATCTAGTCTTATGTCGTTTGTCCAGATCATGGCATGGGTCTGGTTTTTCAATTCTACATTTCCTTCAACGGATGCCTCTTCATATCTTTTGTTTAATTCTTCAGCTCTTTTCTCGAATTTTTCCAGAAGGTCACGATTCTGAGTTTCAGAATTGACTAAAGTGCTTGTTAGCATAATTGATTGCAATTCAGATCCTGCAAGGATTACTTTAAGTTCGTTTGTGAGTTCATCTTCCTCTGCTCTTAATCCTGCAATCTTATCATTTAGTAATTCAATTTTTTCTCCAATTTCCTCTTTTGTTTTCATTTTTAATCTCCAAATTATTTAATAAATCCTTTTTTAATATTATTTTTAATTTTATTTTATTTAGTGTATCAAAGCATTATTTTTCCATGTCCCAATTAACTGGTTTTTTCTTTCGTCTTCCCCATTTGGTTGATTTCCACATTCCAGTATTTCTATTGGTCATGCCTTCCCTTAAATCGATTCTCTCTTCTGGCAAGTCCTTAGGGTCGATTTCCTTTTTTTCAGTTAAATTAGCTCCGCATTGGCTGCAGAACTTTGCATTGGGGTCAAAAAGTTTTGATCCGCATTTTGGACAAAATTGGTTCATTATTTCACCTTCAACTTAAAATTGTAGTAAACTAAATATAATTTAATTATTATCTTATTTATTTTTATAGATATCTATAATTTATTTAATGATTTATTAAGGGCAATTATTTATAAAAAGATTTATAAATTTTTAATTAGTAAAAATTAGATGAAGATGCACTGTCAATATGATGTGGTATTATGGCTGATGACATTATTGAAATTGAAGATTATGAAGTAAAGGATAAGCAGATTATAGAAACAGATAATGAAGAGGATTATCAAAGAGAATATAATCAAAGGGAATATGATGGATATGATAATCAAGGAAGCGTTAATGGATTTTATAAATCCATTTCCTTGAATAACACTTCTTTATTGATTATTTTAATGGTGGCTATTTTATTAATAGCTATTTTTATAATGACTTTCGATTAATCAAATAGCTTGATTTGCTTTCATGAATTTATTGATTTGAATGTTTGATTTAGAGATTTTATTCAAAAGATTTTCATTTGAGAAAAATGACAAAAATTTCAGAATCTATAATCTTATCATCTTGATTATAGGATTATCCCTTTATTTATTGAATAATCAGTTCTTGCATGAAATTAATTGGTTTTTCATGTTTTATTTCAATGATTTTCTAGCTATTGTTGTGTTGTTAAGTTTTTTAAATCTTATTTATCCTTATAAATTGACTAATGTCTGGCTAATTACTATTGTAACAATCTTGGCTTCATTTGTATGGGAATATGTGGCATTGTTTATCAAAGCAGGGGCAATATTTGATTTTATAGATGTCATCTGCTATTTTGGATCTATGGTGATTTACATAATTTTATTGTATTTTTTAGAGGGGAAAATAAATACATCAATTTAATTTAACAGTGATATTATGGAAAAAAATAATTCAAATTACTCTCCAGATTCTAGTTATCTCCTTAATTTTTCTTTTTCACAAAAGAGATTAAGTTCTAAAGATGAGAGTCATTCTTTTGATTCTCAAGTTTTTTCAAAATCCTGCATGAGTTCCGGCATTATATCTGAAACTTCCCTAGAAAAAGATTACATTTTATTGAATAAGAAATCATTGCTTCAACGTAAATCCAAGGGTTCTCTTAAGATTTTTTACAGTGAAATCATTGATTTAAAGCTTAATAAATCTGATTTGTCATCATTATATTCCACTATAGTTATTGTTTATTCAAAAAATGGTTATACAAAACATTTAGTCTCCTTAAGCAGTTCTGATGGATTTGCAGTTAGATGGTTTTATGATGAACTGGTTGTAAGGCATTCAATGATCAAATCCAATCTGAACAAATCAGATTTTCTCAAATCCAATGAAGAGGATTATTTGGATGGAAAAGTTTACGATTCAAATAAATCTGAAAAATTTGATGATTTCATGAATCAAATGAATGCTGAGATTTCAGAAAAACGTAAAAAAGAGATTTCAAGGCAAATGAAATTTGATAGATGCTCCAGCGAGGAGCGCTGATTTTTAATTCAAATTTTAATTATAGTTTTGTTTTTTTCTTTTTTTCTTTTTTTATTTTAAATTTTCTAATTTTGATTTTTATATATTCTTGTTCAATTTTTATTAAAATTAAGTTGTTTTTTATTAACAATTTAACTATTTTAAAACTATTTTTTTAAATTTTATTTTTTCAATAGATAACTTAAAATATTTTGTATAATAGATATTATATTATAATGAAATATTTAGTTAAAATTTAATAAAATTCTATGAATTTTTCATGAGATTTTTTTATAAAAATCTGATTTATAGAATAGTTTAAATTAAATAAATTACATAAATAATTAAGGTAAATTAATTTAGCAAAAAGTATCATTTTTTATATAAAAATACTTGCGATTGCTATTAATTTGATGATTATTTTAGATTAAATACAATGAATTAAATGGTGAAAATATGGGAAATGAAGCAAAATTAGCTTTAGAAGATGGAACTGTTCTAAAAGGTGAAGCCTTTGGTTATGAAACAGTAACTGTAGGTGAGCTTGCTTTCTCAACCGGTATGTCTGGTTATACCGAAGCGCTTACTGACCCATCATTCAAAGGACAAATATTGATGTCAACTTATCCTTTGGAAGGTAACTATGGAGTCAGTGAAGAATGGTATCAATCTGATAAGGTACAGGTTGAAGGTTTTGTAGTGAGAGAAGCTTGTAAGAAATTATCCAATTTCGGTACTAAAAAGACTTTAGATGACTTCTTAAAAGAATTCAAGGTACCTGGAATTGAAGATATCGATACAAGAGACTTGACTTTGAAGATTCGTGAAAAAGGTTCTCTAAAAGCAGCACTCGCTACTGAAGAGATTGATGATGATGAGCTTGTTGCTCGTGCTCAAGAGCATAAGAGCATTGTTGATTTAGATCTTGTTCCTTTAGTGTCAACTCCTGAAGTAAAGACTTTCGGAGACTTTGATAAGACTGTAGCTATTCTTGATTGCGGTGTAAAAAAGAATATCATTAATTGTTTCTTGGAAAATGATATTGGTGTTGCTTTATTCCCTTACGATACTGATTATCAAACCATTTTGGATTATGGTGTAAATGGACTTATGGTATCTCCAGGTCCTGGAAACCCAGATAGATTGACTGACACAATTGCAAATGTGGGAAAATTAATTAACAAGTTCCCTGTATTTGGTATTTGTATGGGCCAACATGTAATTGCAAAGACATTTGGCGCTACCACTTATAAAATGAAATTTGGTCACAGGGGAGCAAATCAACCAGTAAAAGACTTGCAAACTGGAAAAGTGTTCATCACTTCCCAAAATCACGGATTCGCTATCGATCCAGATTCCTTGAAAGGAACTGATTTGGAATTGACCCAAATAAACTTAAACGACGGTACTCCTGAAGGATTCTTGCATAAGGAATTGCCTTTAAGAACTATCCAATACCATCCAGAATCTGGTCCAGGTCCAAATGATACAAGAGGATTGTTTGAAGAATTTGGAAAAATGATTAAGGAGTATTAGGATTAGAATTTCATTGTATTTAATTGATTATATTTATTTGATTATTAAATTATTAAAATTTATAAAATTATAAAATTTATAAAATTTTTACTTAATGTGGATTGAGAGAGGATAATATGCCTGTTGATGAGGATATTAAAAAAGTGCTTATAATTGGTTCTGGGCCTATTCAGATTGGTCAGGCTGCTGAGTTTGACTACTCTGGTTCTCAAGCTTGTAAATCACTTAGAGAAGAGGGATTGGAAACTGTTCTTGTAAACAGTAATCCTGCTACCATTCAAACCGATATGGATATGGCAGATACCGTTTATACCGAACCGTTGACTGCAGAACTTGTTGCCCAGATTATTGAAAAAGAGAATATTGATGCTATTTTGCCTACTATGGGTGGACAAACCGGTTTAAACATTGCAACTGAACTTGGAAAACTTGGTCTTTTGGAAGGCATTAAGGTTATTGGTTCTGATGTTCAAACCATTGCAGATGTGGAAGACAGAGACTTGTTCGCTAACTTCATGGATAGATTGGATGAACCTATTCCTAAATGTCATGCAGTTGAATCTGTTGAAGAGGCTTTAGAGGCTGTTGAGGAAATCGGTTACCCTGTAATTGTACGTCCAGCATTTACCTTAGGAGGTACTGGTGGTGGAGTGGCTCATAATAAGGAAGAGCTTATCGAAGTTACCACTCATGGTCTTGACATGAGTTACATTAACCAAGTTCTAATCGATGAATCTGTTCTCGGATGGAAAGAAATCGAATTTGAGGTTATGAGAGATAAAAACGATACCTGTATCATTGTATGTAATATGGAAAATGTTGACCCAATGGGTATCCATACAGGGGACAGTATTGTAGTTGCTCCTATTCAAAACCTTAATGATGAAGTGTGTCAAAGATTAAGGGATGCTTCCATCAAGATCATTAGAAACTTGGGAATCAATGGTGGATGTAACATCCAATTCGCTTTAAACCCTGAAACCAATGAATACAAGATCATTGAAGTAAACCCTCGTGTAAGTAGAAGTAGTGCACTTGCATCTAAGGCAACAGGTTATCCAATTGCAAAAATCTCTTCAAAGGTAGCTCTTGGACTCACTTTAGATGAAATCAGAAATGACATTACCAAGGAAACCCCTGCTTCATTTGAACCATCTATCGATTATATCGTAGTGAAAATCCCAAGATGGCCATTTGACAAGTTCAAAGGCATTGACAGAAAAATCGGTGTTCAAATGAAAGCGACAGGAGAAGTAATGGCTATTGGTAGAACCTATGAAGAAGCTATTCAAAAAGCTATTCGTTCCTTGGACATTGGCTTGCACGGATTTGAATATTTAGAATACACTGAAGATAATTTGGCAAATCCTACTGATGAAAGATTATTCCACATGTACTCTGCTATAAAAGATGGAAGAAGTGTGGAAGAACTTGCAGAAATTTCCAAAATGGATGCATTCTTCCTATACAAAATTGAAAACATAGTAGAGTTTGAAAAACAAGTAACAAAAGAAGCACTTGAAGATGAAAAATTCTTGCTTAAGGCTAAAAAATTAGGATTCTCTAACTACACTCTAGCAAAACTCGCAGGAATCAAAGAGGAAGATGTGAAAGCACTTCTTGATAAGTTTGACATCAAGCCATCCTATAAGATGGTAGATACCTGTGCAGCAGAGTTTGAAGCAAAAACTCCATATTATTACAGTAGTTATGACAGTGGTAATGAACTCATTAAAAACGATAACAAGAAAATCCTCATTATCGGTGCTGGTCCAATTAGGATTGGACAAGGTATTGAGTTCGATTACTGTTGTGTACATTCCTCTCTCGCATTAAAAGACCAAGGAATTGAAACTATCCTTGTAAACAACAACCCTGAAACTGTAAGTACCGATTATGACATTTCAGACGAATTGTTCTTTGAACCATTGACCTTTGAAGACATTATGGGAATTATTGAACAAGTTGAACCTGAAGGCGTAATCGTTCAATTTGGTGGTCAAACTTCAATTAACTTGTCTGTTCCTCTTGCAAAAGCAGGCGTTAAAATATTAGGTACTCCATATGAAAGCATTGATAGAGTTGAAGACAGAGAAAGATTCACTGAAGTGCTTAACGATTTAAATATTCGTCAAGCCCCTTATGGATTGGCTAATTCCTTTGATGAAGCAAGAGAAGCAGCTGAAAGAATCGGATACCCAGTTCTTGTTCGTCCATCCTATGTTATTGGTGGAAGAGCAATGGAAATCGTTTACTGTGTAGAGGAATTGGAAGAGTATATGAAGGAAGCTGTTAAAGTTTCACCTGAACATCCTATTCTTGTAGACAAATTCCTTGAAGATGCAGTGGAACTTGATGTAGACCTTTTATGTGATGGAGAAGATGTATTCATTGCAGGTATTATGGAGCACATTGAAGAAGCAGGTGTTCACTCTGGTGACTCTGCATGTGTAATTCCTCCTCAAACAATTCCAGAACATTTGCTTGAAGTCATTAGAGAAAATACAAGAAAATTAGCTTTGGAATTAGATGTTATTGGATTAATGAATATTCAATATGCAGTTAAATTGGATGAAGAAAAAGTTTACATCATTGAAGCTAACCCAAGAGCAAGTAGAACTGTTCCATTTGTAAGTAAAGCTATTGGTGTTCCTCTTGCAAAAGTTGCAACTTCCTTGATGATGGGTGCAAAACTCAAAGACTTTAATTTAACAAAAGAGATCAAGATCAATCACGTAGCAGTTAAAGAATCTGTTTTCCCATTCTTGAAGTTAACAGAATCTGACAGTATCTTAGGTCCTGAAATGAAATCCACTGGTGAAAGTATTGGTATAGATGAGAACTTTGGTCTCGCTTTCTACAAGTCACAGCTTTCAGCAGGTATGGACTTGCCTAAGGAAGGAAATCTCTTAATAAGTGTGAGGGAACAGGACCAAAAGAAAATCCAGCCAATAGCTGATAAGGCTCATGCTTTAGGATTCAATATATTTGCTACAAAAGGTACAGCTAACGCAATATTTGATGTTCCTATTACCAGAATTAAAAAAGTTTCCCAAGGAACCCCTAATATTAAGGAAGCTATTTTAGACGGCAAGATTGATATGATCATCAATACTCCTCATGGTGAACAGGCTTCCAAAGATGGCTATACCATTAGACGTTTAGCTATTGAACTTGGAATTCCTTATGTGACCACTTTAGCAGGAGCAAGAGCTGCATTAAATGCAATTGAAGCTGTTAAAGAGAATGAATTAAAAGTCAAATCATTAAATGATCATATAGCAAATATTTAGATTTTTTACAAGTTTATGATGGAGATTTTCTCCATTTTTCTTTCTTATTTATCTTATGTGGTGTAAAAATGCCTTTTAAAATTGATAGTGCAATAATGAAATTAGATACAGAAACTGGCAAATACGATTTAGTGGATCCAGAAGGAAAGTTCAATAAAAAAGATGCTTTAATGGTAGTTGAAAGTGATGATTTCATTACTATGCAATTAGTAATTAATGCAATTATCAGAAATGACTTTAAAGCATGGAAAGAAGTTAAGTGGGACGATTCTGACAGTCTTAAAGCTATTCTTGTTAAATTAGGATATGGTAGAGACGAAATCATCGAATTGCTTAAAGAATTTTAATTTTATTAATAGAAATTGTTTTATTTTTCTATTAACTATTTTTCACTTATTTTATTCTTATTAGATTATATTTTTCTTATTTTTATTCTTTTAAGATTATATTTTTCTTATTTTACCCTTTTAAACTATTTTTCACTTACCTCATCCCAATTAGATTATTTTAAATTAAATTTTTAAAAAAATAGAAAGTTCCCGCATTAAAGCTGGATTGTAAAGAAATTGCTTTTTACAGTACATTTTCACCTTTCTTTTCACCATTAAACATATCAAGGTTTACAGATTTGTTTTTGAATGAAACTATTATGGTACAGATTGCATCACCAGTTACATTCACTGCAGACCTAATCATATCCAAGATATGGTCTATTCCCATGATTAGGCCTATTGCATCTGTTGGCAATCCTACAGAAGCAAATACCATATTTAAGGTTACCAATCCTACGGATGGGACACCTGCAGTTCCAATTGAAGCCATCACTGCGGTAAATATTACTGTAATTAATGCACTTAGCCCTAAATCAATCCCATAGGCCTGTGCTGCAAACATAACCACAACACCTTGCATTATTGCTGTTCCATCCATGTTTATTGTAGCACCTAATGGTATGGTGAATGATGAAACCTCTTTAGACACTCCCATTTCACTTAATTTCTCTAAATTCAATGGGATGGTTGCATTTGATGATGAGGATGAAAATGCGAATAGCATTACAGAGAAAAATTTCTTAAAGAATTTTATTGGATTCAATCTTGTGAAAATGACAAGCAATGTTGGGTAAACAATAAACGCTTGTACTGCTAAAGCTAGGAGTACACATGCAACATATTTGCTTAAAGGCATCAATCCATCCATTCCTAATGTGGCAAATGTCTTAGCTATTAAACAAAAAACGCCTATTGGAGCAAATTTCATGACTATATTAGTCATTTCCATCATGACTGTGTTTCCTTCGGTAAAAAGTTTATTTATGGTTGCTGTTTCTTCTTTTAATTTAGCAAGGATAAATCCTACAACCACTCCAAAAATTATCAATGGTAACATATCACCATTAGCTAATGAGTTTAAAGGGTTATCTGGAATCATGTCTAAAATAGTGTTGGTTACTGTCACATTAGTTGTAACATTTGAAGGATCTGCAAGACCAGTCATATTCAAACCGATACCTGGTTCTATGATTCCTGCTATTAAAAGAGCTATTGAAACTGCCAATGCAGTGGTTAAAAGATAGATTAAAATGGCTCGTCCACCGATTGAACCGATTTTTCTAATATCTGATATGGAGGTTACACCTACAATTATGGAACAGAAAACAAGTGGAACTACCAACATCTTCATTAATTTAATAAATAGATTTCCTCCTAAATAGAAGACATTGTCTATTAAAATCAAGTCTTTAATAAATGGGTCAGTAACATAAAAATTCAGTATTAGACCTACAATTAAACCCAATATCATTGAGATTAGTATCCAATTGCCTAAGCTAATTTCCTTAAGTCGATTTAACATGGTATCTCCATAATCATTTATCTTAATATATATAATATGTATTGATTAACTATATTAACTTTTTTTTAAATTTATATGTTAAAATGGATATGGAGATTAGAAATAGTCTAAATAAAAAACAAATATTAACAAATTAAAAAAATAGCAAAATTAAAACAAATAAAGTTTTTTAAAAATTTTCAAAACAATAGAAATTAAAAAAATTAGATTCAAAAAAAATTCAAAAAATAAAAAAGAGAAAATAAGAAGATTTATAATTCAGCTAAATCTTCTTCTGATAATAAGTTTGCATTAGCATCTTTCAATGCTTTTACTCCATCTTCATAGTTTTCGATTTTAACAACAACAATAGCTTCATCGGTTTTAGAGCTGACGAATGCATAAAGGTATTCAACGTTAATGCTTTCCTTTTCAAGGATTTCAAGCATAGTGTTAAGTCCGTTAGGTTCGTCTTTAACCCCTACAACAATTACATCAGTTTCCTTAACTGTGAATTTTTCTTCTTTTAAAGCATTTATTGCTGTTTCATTGTCTGAAACAATTAATCTTAAGATTCCATATTTGGAACTGTCTGCAATGGAAAGAGCTCTAATGTTTACTCCTGCTTGGGACATTGCATTGACAGCTTTTTTTAATTTTCCTTCCTTGTTTTCAAGAAATACTGAAAGTTGTTTTACACTCATGTTATCACTTTCTTAAATTAATATAAAGTATGTTTTTCAAGTTCAACTAATCAAAGTTCCTTTCATCAATAACTCTAATAGCTTTTCCTTCACTTCTTGGTAAGGATTCAGGTTCTACTAAAGTCACATCTACACTAATTCCAATTGCACTTTGGATTTTTCTTGCAATTTTTCTTTCAAATTCTTCAATCTTTTTCATTTCGTCAGAGAACACTTCAGGTGAAGTTTCCACTTTCACTTCAATTTCATCAAGTGTTTTTGGTCTTGATACATGAATTTGATAGTTTGCAGTTAATCCTTCAATTTGCAAGATAGCTGCTTCAATTTGAGATGGATAAACCATTACTCCTTTGATCTTTAACATATCGTCGCTTCTACCAGTGATTCTGTCCATTCTAACAGTGGTTCTTCCACAAGGACATTCATCTCTTCTAAGTGCAGTGATGTCTTTTGTCCGGAATCTTATAACTGGCATTCCTTCTCTTGTAAGGTTAGTTAAGACCAATTCCCCTTTTTGTCCATCTTCAAGGACTTCTCCAGTTTCAGAATCAATGATTTCAGGATAGAAATGATCTTCCTGGATGTGCAATCCTGTTTGGTATTCACATTCTGTAGAGACACCAGGTCCCATCAATTCAGTTAATCCATAAATGTTATGAGCAGTAATTCCAAGCTTTTCCTCTAAGTTGTTTCTCATTTCTTCAGTCCACATTTCAGCTCCAAAAATACCTGCATGCAAACTAATATCATCTGCTGTGTATCCTTCTTTTTCAAGGGATTCAGCTAAATACATTGCATAGGAAGGAGTGCATGTTAAAATGTCACTTTGGAAATCTTCCATAATCTTTAATTGTCTTGCAGTGTTTCCTGCAGACATTGGTATAACGGTTGCACCCATTGCCTTTGCACCGTGGTCGATTCCAAATCCTCCTGTAAATAATCCATATCCATATGAGTTTTGGATTTTTGAGTTTTTGTCTCCTCCAGCCATAGCAATAGCTCTTGCAGTACATTCTCCCCAAATGTCAATGTCTTTTTGTGTATACCCTGATACAACAGGGGTTCCAGTGGTTCCAGAGGTACTGTGGATTTCTATAATCTCATCATCAGGCACAGCAAATAATCCGAATGGGTAAGCTTCCCTTAAATCAGCTTTTGTGGTAAATGGTATTTTGCTGACATCGTCAAGAGTTTTCAAGTCATCTGGATGGAATCCGGCTTCATCAAACTTTTTCTTGTAAAATGGCACATTTTCATAAACTCTTTTTACTTGTTGCTGGAATAGGGCAAGCTGCATTTCTTTCTTTTCTTCCCTTTCCATGCATTCTGCATTTTCATTCCAAATCATATAATTTCTCCATGATTTTCAATTGTCTTTTGAGTAATCATTAAAGTTATTTCTCATTTAGTCAGTTTAATTAATAATATTATATAATTTATTTATAATCCTTAATAAACCTAATAGTTTAAAAATTATTTTTAATGTCTAAAATGGGTATTTTTTGTTCATTTTTGCACATTTTGTTTTTATTTTTCAAATAGTCTTATTTTTATTCTTTATTAACCTAATTAAGACTTGATAAGGTTTCTTAATTAAATTTCAATATATTTTTTCTTTTATCTAATAAGATTTATATATAATATAATGTAAAAATTAAAGTGTAAAAGTATTATTTGTTTAAATTTTACTATTCTAAAGGGTTTTAAATTCTAAAATGATAAATTTTGTTCATTTTTAGTAATACTATAGAATTATTTTTGAATACTATTCACATAGAATTTTAGAATAATCCAGTAGGATAAGATATTTATAAATAATTATTTTTAATACTAATCTTTATTTAGAGGTTTTTGAATGAATTACTTTTTATTAGGAATAGTTTTTATTGTTTATTTCATTATGGTAGGGTATGTAGGATACCTTGCATGGAAAAGAACAAATTCCTCTGAAGACTTTATGATTGCAGGAAGGGAAACCCACCCTTATATCATGGCATTAAGTTACGGGGCTACTTTCATTTCAACTGCAGCTATTGTCGGTTTCGGAGGAGTTGCAGGTAAGTATGGTATGGGTATACTATGGCTTGTATTCTTGAACATCTTTGTAGGTGTTTTCATTGCATTCGTATTCTTCGGTAAAAGAACTCGTAGAATGGGTAAAAATCTCGGATCTCTTACATTCCCTGAGTTTTTAGGCCGTAGATTCAATAGTAAATTCATACAGTATTTCAGTGGAATTCTAATCTTCTGTGCTATGCCTATATATGCAGCGGTAGTTCTTATTGGTGCAGCAAGATTTATGGAAAGTTCTTTAATGCTTGACTTTAATTTAGCGCTTTTAGTGCTTGCAGTTGTAATCTGCGCTTATGTATTGTTTGGTGGATTGAAAGGTGTTATGTATACCGATGCATTGCAAGGAACAATCATGTTTGTCGGTATGATAATCTTGCTTGCATTCATTTACTGGGTATTAGGTGGAGTAACTGAAGCTAATACTGCACTTACCAATATGGCTGCCCTTTATCCTCCTGATGCTATCGCTGAAGGTGGTACAGGTTGGACAAGTTTCCCAACACTTGGAAGTCCATTCTGGTGGTCTCTTGTAACTACAACCATTATGGGTGTAGGTATCGGTGCATTGGCTCAACCACAGCTTGCAGTAAGATTCATGACTGTTAAATCCAACAAGGAATTGCACAGATCACTTTTAATCGGTGCTATCTTCATTGCTGTAATGACTTGTACTGCTTATATTGTAGGTTCCTTATCCAATGTATACTTCTATCAGAACTTTGGTCAAATTGCAATCGATTATGTTGGAGGAAACATGGATTCAATCATTCCAACATTTATTTCAACTGCTCTTCCTGAATGGTTTGTATACATCTTCCTATTGTCCTTGCTTGCGGCAGCTATGTCTACCTTAAGTTCACAGTATCACACTCAAGGAACTGCATTAGGTCACGATATTGTTGATGCAATCAGGAATAGAGGCGGCTCTGATGAATATACTGCAGAGGAAATTAACAAAAGCGGGGATGCTGTAGAAGAAAGTAAAATCGGATTTATTTCAGTTAGCCAAGCAGGTATTTTAATAGCAGTTATTCTTTCATTGGTCATTGGTTTGGCATTGCCAGGGAGTATTGTAGCACTTGGTACTTCATTATTTATGGGATTATGTGCTGCTGCATTCTTGCCGGTTTATTGCGCAGCTTTGTTCTGGAAACGTACTACTAAACAAGGTGCAATTGCAGGACTTTTATCTGGTACATTAACAAGTTTATTCTTGCTTGTATTTGTATTCAAGAAAACTGCAACAGGTCTTGGTATTTGTAAATTCATATTTGGTGTAGACATGTTAATCAATACCATGCCATGGTATTCAATTGACGTAATGATCTTTGCTATACCTGTTTCAGCAATATTTACCATTGCAGTAAGTTTGCTTACACAACCAATTGATGAAAAAGTCCTTAACAAATCCTTTGAGGGGATTTCTAAAGAATAGGTGATATTATGGTAGTTTTAGGAATTGAAGACCCTTGGATTTGGGGAGCTTATGTTTTAATAATATTGATTACATTAATTTGTATTGTGTATGGTGCATTAAAATGGAATAGTGAGGATTAATTTAATCCTTTCTTTATTCTTTTAATTCTTTCTATTTTTTTTTACTTTTTTTTATTTCTGTTGTTTTTTGTTTTACTTTTTTTTACTTTTTCATAATTATTTTTATTTTCAATCATTTTTATTTTCATTCATTTTTATTTTCATTCATTTTTTCAAAATATTTATTATTGATTAAAATAAAAAGAATATTGTTTATTAATATAAAAATTTCAATTAAATTATTATCCAACTTATTTTCGGAGAGATTTTTTATGAGAATAGTTAAGGAATTAGTCGGTAAAGAGGTTTTAGGCAACGACGTAATAAGTATGGGAAAAGTTGTTGATGTTGAGGTTGACCTGGAAGATAATTTCATAGAATCAATTATAGTCTCTAAAGGAGGAATTCAAGAATCTTTAAACATCAGTAAAAGTGAATTGGTAATTCCTTTTGATATGATTAATAAAATCGGGGACAAGATTATTTTGAAAGATGTTTTTGATGAAGACCTTGTACAGATGGAAGAGGAAATTGAAGATTTAAAGAGTCAATTATAATCATTTTTTAATAGTTGTGAGTTCAATGGTTACAAAAGAGTATTTGATTGAAATATTAAAGGAAAATAAGGTGTTTGAAGAAGGAGATTTCACTCTTGCTTCCGGTAAGAAAAGCAATTATTATGTCAATATGAAAAGAGCTATTACCGAACCGGAAATATTGTCCACAATAGCTCAATTGATCAATGAAAGGATTGATGATGACATCGATAAGATTGCAGGTCCTGCATTAGGTGCTGTTCCGATTGCAACTGCAGTTTCTCTTGAATCAGGAAAACCTCTTTTAATGATTAGAAAAGAGAAAAAAGGTTACGGAACTTCCAAATTGATTGAAGGAACCTTGCTTGAAGGTGACAATGTAATCCTTGTTGAAGATGTTACCACCACTGGCGGATCTTTATTAAAAGCAATAAATGCAATACTTGATAATGGAGGAGTAGTTAAAAAAGCGTTTGTTGTAGTGGACAGGGAAGAAGGTGCAATGGAGACCTTTGCAAATGAAGGAATCACACTTGAACCATTAATTTCCGTAAGCGAATTTTTTGAATAATTGATTTTAAATAATTGGTGTTTTTTCTTTTTTTAATTTTTTAATTTTTATTCCTATTTTCTTTTTTAATTTTTTCTTTTTTTTATATTTTTTTATTTATTCCTATTTCCTTTTTTTAATTTTTTCTATTCTTTTTGCATTTTTTTATTTATTCCTATTTTCTTTATTAATTTTTTTAAATTTATAAAATTAATTCAATTAAGTATATATCTTAAAATTGATAGATATATACGTGAATTTAATTTAAAAAATTATTTTGGTGTCAATATGAAGAAAATTAATTTAATGATCGTTACATTGATAGTTCTAATCGTAACCATTGGTTCTGTTTGTGCAGGAACTGATGAGGGT
Source organism: Methanobrevibacter sp. (assembly GCF_017432245.1). Classification (GTDB taxonomy): domain Archaea; phylum Methanobacteriota; class Methanobacteria; order Methanobacteriales; family Methanobacteriaceae; genus Methanobrevibacter. The sequence continues at coordinate 16,806 of NZ_JAFRJO010000048.1, read as the reverse complement.
CTTCTTTCTGATGGTGATGATTTCGGAGAAGATGATGAAGACGATTTTGACCTTGATGGTGATGATTTCGGAGAAGATGATGAAGACGATTTTGACCTTGATGATGGTGATGAAAATGATGAGGATGATTCTGAAAATCTAGATGATGATTATGATGATGAAGATGATTTAGACGATGAAGAGGACGATTCTGATGAGGATGATTCTGATGAGGATTTAGATGATGAAGCGGAAGAAGAATTCGATGGAGAATTTGATGGAGAGTTTACAGCATTATCTGCAGGTTTTGATCTTTCAAGTGCAAAGGGCATGAATGGTGAAATGGGATCAAATTCAAATGGAGATTCTCAAAATAGCGTGGACTCAAGTCCAAAAACCGGAAATCCTATTGGGGTCTTATTATTCTCTTTATTGTTTTTAATTGTAATTCCATTAAGAAATAGATAATCTATTTCTTTTGGAATCCTATTTTTCAACTTTTTTTTTAAAAAATTATTAAAATATTTAAATCTTATTTTGTGGCATGCTTTTTCAAATGGCCTAATTCATCAATGATGATTCCAAGGCCTGTCTTAACTGCATTTGGAGAGCCAGGCATTGCAAATATCATGGTTTTTCTATAGATTCCTGCTGTAGCTCTTGACAATAGTGATCCTGCACCTAATTCTTCATAAGAGATAGCTCTGAATATTTCTCCGAATCCCTTTATTTCCTTTTCAAAAAGAGGTTCTATTGTTTCAATGGTAATGTCCCTTGTTTCAAGACCGGTTCCACCAGTTGTAATGATGACTTCTATTCCATCATCAATCATTTCTTCAATAGTGTTTTTTAGTGTGTCCATTTCATCAGGGATGATTGTATAAGCATCAACGTCATATTTTTTAGCCAATTCTTCTTTTAAGTATTTTCCAGACAAGTCTTTTTCTTCCCCTTCCTTGTCATTTGAAAATCTGTCACTAAGGGTTATAACACCACAGGATACTTTTATAGGTGCTTTCTTTTTATGCAATTCCATTGTTTCGCTTTTCATAAGATTACTTCCATTTGATCATTTTCAATAATTCATATTTTTTTGATTGATATATTTCATATTAATTTTTATTAATTTCATATTAAAATATTTTTTATAATTCTTAAATTTTTATAGTATATCCTTGAGTATTACTTAAATTAATATCATTAAGTTTATTTATTTAAAATATAAATATATTTATCATGAATGATTTATTTTATATCTTGGATGCGTCTGCATTTATTAATGGCTTTGAACCAAAAAGCCAGTTTAACTTTACGGTTTCTGAGATAACTGATGAAGTTAAGGACTTAAAATCTAAGATATTGTTAGATCAAGCTATTGAAGAAGGAAAAATTATAATAAAAGAGCCAAAAGAAGAGTTTATTAAAGAATTGAATGAAATTATATCCAAATCTGGAGATGATTTGCGTTTATCTGAAGCGGATAAAAATCTATTGGCTTTAGCTTTAGACTTAAAGTGTGAAAATGAAAATATTAAGGTTTTAACCGATGATTATTCAATGCAGAATGTTTTGAAAATCATTGATATTCCATATGATAGCATAATTACTGAAGGGATTAAGGGAATATACAATTGGGTTAAAACATGTGAAGGATGCAAGAAGGAGTTCGATGCGGATTATCCTTTCGATGATTGTGAAATATGTGGGTCTAAAGTATTTAAAAGAAGAATAAAAACCTATTAAACTGTATTTGGTGTGAATATGGAAATTGGTGTTGTTGTACATGGTCCAGGAATAGTTGATTCAGGCTGGGCCAAAAAGATTATTGACATCCTATCTAATTTTGGTAATGTCCGTTGCCGTTTAGGAGGAACAATGGGCAGAACAGCAGTGATTGATGCTGGATTGGAGGATATCATTGACATATCATTGAAATTATTGCCTAGCCAATCATTGGAGCTGTTCAACAGGGAACATGCTGATGTCATTTTCCTATTGAATTATGGAAAGTCTCCTGAAACTGGACGTGTTTTTGGATATAAGGTATTTACTCATTATTTCAAACAGCTTTCAAATGAGGATTTCTTGGCTACCAATCATAAGTCTTTGTATGAATCAAGCATTCCTGTTATTCAGATAGAAAGGCCTGGAGAGGAAGATGGTGCAATCATCAGCTGGAATTGTGTTTTAAATCAGCAATTGGAAAAAAGCAGAAAAAGCAAAAGGGCACGTTTAGGATTAGGCGATAATAACATGCTTGAATCACTTTCATTTAACTTTGAAGAATTCTTTGATGGCCTAAAGGCAGCTTTGGATTTAATTGAAATCACACCTGAAGAAGTTGTTTCAGCTTATTTCTCAAACAATCAAGAGAAGGAAGATGATAAATCCATTGAAGACTTATTGAAATCCTATGATGATTATGAAACCAGCCATTACACTTACCGTAAGATTCATGGTGTAAGCCCTGATGAAAATATCTTCATTAATGGAATTGTTGTTGGATATTCCAATGCAGATTCCATTGTCATCATTGCCCGTGATGGAATGATTGTAGACATAATTAATGGAACCATCAAATATCATGGTCTTGAAAAATTAGGTCCTGTTGATTTGGAGAGGATAATTGTGAAAACAGGATTGCTTAGAAAATCTGATGATGTTAATCCAAGAGTATTGTCTCATAATGATATTTATGTAAAGGATACTGAGAGAAATCTTTACTCCGGTGAAATTTCTGAGGATGAGTATTCCTTTAAAGTGGCTTATGTGGACCATGCTGCTTATGACATTTACAAATTCAAGGATTTTGACTTGGTTGTTACAATTGGTGATGACACTTCATTGGTTGCTTCTGACATTTTGTACAGATTCAATATTCCAATCATTGGAATCATTGATGGAGATTTGGATAAGGTTGTTGAAAACGGCTTTGTCAATGAAAAATCAATATTCATTGAAGTCGCTTCCGGTTTTGATGATATTGTTGGCCAATACATCAATGAGGAAATATTCATGTCAAAGGACACTTTTGAAATGCCATTTGATGAGGAAGCCAATTCTGTAGATGAATTTAAAACAGTTATCTTCAAAGTTTTCAAGAATCATCTTATTGAGAAGGTAAAGAATATTGTTCCGAGCTTTGTGGAGAAGGATTGCGATTATAATGTCATTGACACATATCATGAGGTTGTTGATGAGAATCCTGAGCTTGTGGAAAATCTGGATGAGTTTATTGATGGATTCGAATATGAATCCTTTGAGGAAGGAGAAGAAGTTTATTTGGATGAAAATTATGATTCTCCACAGGAAGAGTATACAGATGATGATTTCGAGGAACTTTCAGATGCTCAACTTGAAGAACTGTTAGTTGAACATGGATCCGGTGAATATGAAGAGGTTTACTTTGATGAAGAGATTTATCTTGATGATGATGTCTATGATGATGAGGATTCCATTTATTATGATGAAGTTCCATTTGAGGAAACTATTGATGAGCCTCCAGTTGAGGAAATCTATGTTGAGCATGACAGTGATGAGCCTTTAGTTGAGGAGATTTATGTTGAGCATGGTGTAGTTGATTCACCTGTTGAGGAGATTTATGTTGAGCATGATGCAGAAGAAGTCATTTATGAAGATGTTCCTGTTGAAGAGGTTTATCTGGATGAAGATTTAAATGATGTTTCTCAAGAAGAGTCTGTTGATGGAGATGCAGATGAGGTAGATGAGGCTGATGGATGGGCTGAATATATTGAAGAGGAATTTGGAGAGTCTATTGAACAGTCAGAGGATGAAAACAAACAGGATTAACTTTTTGATTTAATTTTATCAAATATTTTTCTTAAAATTATTTTATTATTTTAATTCAATTATTATTTAAATTTGGTTATTATTTAAATTCAATTATTTTAAATTATTTTTTAATATTAAGGTGTAATGATGGATTTTGAAGAACTTGTAAAATCGCTTCAGGAGTTTGTAGGAGTTAGCAGAAAGAATTCCATTGAAAAGGTTACAAAAACTTTAGGTGAAGTTTATAATATCTCCGGTGAAGTCCTTCTTGACTTTGGAGATGATGCTTCAGCTATTGATATTGGTAACAATCAGGTTATCTTGCTTGCTGCTGATGGGATTTGGGGACAATTGATGAGTGTAAATCCTTACTGGGCAGGATATTGTTCTGTTCTTGTAAATGTTAATGATATTGCAGCTATGGGTGGAAAGCCAATAGCTATGGTAAATACAATGTCCATTTTTGATGATGAAATCTATGATGATCTTCTTCAAGGCATTGTAGATGGATGCAAGAAGTTCAATGTTCCTATGGTTGGAGGACATCTTCACCCTGATTCCGAATTCAATTCATTGGATGTAGCCATTGCAGGGATTGCTAAGAAAGATTCATTAATAACATCTGCAGGTGCAAGTGTTGGAGATAAGGTCCTTGTAGCTATTGACACTGATGGCAGACAGCATCCTCAATTTGCTCTAAATTGGGACACTACCTATGAAAAGGATGACAAGTTGGTTCAAGATCAAATAAAGGTCATGCAGGAAATTGCAGAGGCACACCTTCCTACAGCTGGAAAGGATATCAGTAATCCTGGAACACTTGGAACTTTGGAAATGCTTTTGGAGGCATCTGGTGTAGGTGCTTGTGTAAACCTTGATTTGATTCCAAGAAATCCTGATGTCTCTTGGGAAGATTGGTTAAGAGCTTATCCTGGAGCTGCATTTGTACTCACTGCAAAAGAGGAAAACTGCCAAAAAATCATTGACACTTTAAGCCCATATTCATTTGAAGTTGCTGTTGTTGGTGATGTGATAGAAGAGAAAGTGCTTTATTTGGAACATTGTGATGAAAAAGCAGTTTTATTCTCTCAGGAAAAGAATCCTGTATTGAAAATGAATGAATAAATTTTACTATTTTTCTCAATTTTTTCAATATTTTTTTAACTTTTTTAATTTTCGTTTTTTTTAACTTTTTTATTATTTTGATTTTCCATCCTTTATTTTGCTTATAACTCATTATTTATTATTTATTTTCCTTTTATTCGATTCACTGTCAATTAAAATTTTCATTTTTTTAAATTTTCAGATATGTTTCAATAATTTGAAACTAATTTTTACTATAATTTCTATTTTTATTGAAAATTTTTATCATATTGTTTTATAATTTTTATTAAAAATTATTCATTTTATAATTTATTAAAACTTAAACAATATTTATTATTTTTAGTTTTTATTAGTCATAACTCGCCTTTTTGACTGGATTTTTATTATTTTTCTGAATAAATAACACTATTTTATATAATATGATTTTCTTAAATAATTATGTAGATTAGATTTTTTTTATTTATCTAATTTATAATATATTATAAATTAAAAATATTTGGTGTAAATATGAATAAAAAAATAGGAATTATATTAGGGGTTGCATTATTAGCATTCTTAGTAATCGGAGCATCCAGTGCTGGTTTATTCGATTTCTTAGGTGATGAAGCAACTGCTGATAACGATGACAGCACTTTAGTTGTTGGTTTCGACGCAGAATTCCCTCCATACGGATACAAAGATGACAGTGGGGAATATGTGGGATTTGATTTAGACTTAGCTCAAGAAGTTTGTGATAGAAATAACTGGACTTTAGTAAAACAGCCAATAGACTGGGATGCTAAAGACAGTGAATTAGACTCTGGTTCTATTGACTGTATTTGGAACGGATTTACCATCAACGGTAGAGAAGACGAGTACACCTGGTCTGAACCATACATTGATAACAAACAAGTTATTGTTGTAAAAACCGATTCTGGTATCGATGATTTAGATGATTTAGAAGGTAAAATCGTAGAAACCCAAAAAGATTCATCTGCTTTAGCAGCTCTTGAAGGAGATCAAAAACCTTTAGCAGACACCTTTGATTCCTTAACTCAAATTGCTGACTATAACACTGCATTCATGGACTTAGAATCCGGTGCTTGTGACGCAGTTGCAATCGATATTGGTGTAGCTCAATACCAAATCAGCCAAAAAGGCAGTGACCAATACAAAATATTAGATGAAGAAATCTCTTCTGAACAATATGGTGTAGGTTTCAAAAAAGGCAATGAAGAATTAAGAGACCAAATTCAAGCTACTTTAGACGAAATGTTTGAAGACGGAACTGTTGCAAAAATCGCAGAAAAATACGATGAATTTGGTGTTCCAGGTTCTCTCATTACTAAATAAATAAATTCTTAGTTTATGCATAATTCGTTATGTATAAACTTTTTTTATTCTTTAATTTAATAATTTTAAATAAATTATTTAAAACAAGCTATTTTTTGTTTTATATTATTTAAATAATTTATTTAAGTTTATTATCTTTATTTTGGAGAATGTTAAATGTTATTAAGTAAAATTTTAGAAGAATTATTATGGGGTATGGGAACCTCCATTGAAATATTCTTACTTACATTGCTATTTTCAATTCCACTTGGATTAGCTGTTGCTGCAGGAAGAATGAGTAGCTTCAAGCCATTGCAATGGATTATGAAAGCATATATTTCAATTATGAGAGGAACTCCATTGATGCTGCAATTGATTGTGGTGTTCTTTGGGCCATACTATATTTTCGGAATGACTCTTTCAAGAGATTTCAGGATGGTTGCAGTTATCATTGCATTTACCATTAACTATGCAGCCTACTTTGCAGAGATTTTCCGTGGAGGAATCGAATCCATTCCAAATGGACAGTATGAAGCTGCACAGGTATTGGGTTACAATAGGTTAGAGACATTCTTCATCATTGTATTGCCTCAAGTAGTGAAAATTGTGCTTCCTTCAATTACCAACGAGGTCATCACTCTTGTAAAGGATACTTCACTTTCATTCGTGCTTGCTATTCCGGAAATGTTCACTGTTGCAAAACAGATTGCAGCAGCTGAAGCGTCCATTTCAGCATTGCTGATTGCAGGTGGATTCTATTATCTGTTCAATGCACTTGTGGCATTTGTAATGGAACGTTTCGAGAAAAGATTGGATTATTACGACACTTAGGAGAGATATCATGAGTTTATTGGAAGTTAAAAATCTAAAGAAAAGTTTTGGAGACAATGTAGTTTTAAAGGATATCTCTTTTAATGTTGAAAAGGGAGAGGTATTGTCCATTATTGGACCATCTGGATCAGGTAAGTCTACATTGCTTAGATGCATTACAGATTTGGAAACTGAAGACAGTGGAGAGATTAATTTTGATGGAACCTTTGGTTTGGTGTTCCAGAATTTCAATCTGTTCCCACATCATTCTGTAATGAAGAATATTGTCAATGCACCTATAAGGGTTCAAAAAAGAGATAAAGATGAGGTTTACGCTCATGCGAGGGACTTGCTTAAAAAGATGGGATTGTCCGATAAGGAAGATGCATATCCTTCTGAACTCTCTGGTGGACAGCAGCAAAGGGTATCAATTGCAAGGGCACTTTGTATGGATCCTGACATTCTGTTCTTTGACGAACCTACTTCTGCACTTGACCCCGAGCTTACTGGTGAGATCTTGCAGGTAATCAAGGATTTGGCTGCAGAACACATGACAATGGTAATTGTTACCCACGAGATGAATTTCGCTCGTAATGTGTCTGATAACATTATCTTCATGGATGGTGGAGTTATTGTAGAGGAAGGTTCACCTGAAGAGGTATTCTCATCAGACAATCAAAGAATGAAAGACTTCTTAGGTAAATTCTATGAATAAATAGGATTTACTTCTTTTCTATTTTTATTTATTTTCAATTTTTTCACTTATTTTTTTATCAATTCAGTATAAATAATTAATATTTCCATCCCTTTTTTTATTATCCTAATTAATTTAAAAACTATTTTATATTATTAAAAATATACATATATTTAATTTATAAAATAGGGGATATTTTTCATTTCTTATTTTATAATTAACTGATGATTATTATTTTATAAATAAAGAGGCAAGCCTATGCTAATTAAAATTAATGGAGAAGATGTGGATATTCCTGAAGGTTCTACCATCAAGGAGGCAATTGAAATTTCAAATGCTCCTTACAAGAAAGGAAGTATCGTTTGTCTTATCAAGGGAGAAAGTGAAATACAAAGTAACATTCTCAAATATAAGATCAAAACACCTAAGGGAAGTATTCTCATTGAATTGGAAGTTTCTGAAAAATCACAACCTTTAACTGATTTCTTCAAGGAAAACTATTCTCAGTTTATCTCTAATAATGTCCGTTGGGAAACATCTAATGAAGTGGCTATAGGTCCTGTAAGCTCTAATTTTGAACCTTCACATGAGGAATTTGCATATTTCGACAATGAGGTCTTGATTAGCTTATCCGGATTTTCAGCTGAGGCTACTCACATAATCTTTGTTAAGGATGACCACAAGAACGTTTATGGTGTTCCAAAATACAGTGATCGTGGAGTCTTTGCAAGGGTTATAGGTGGAAGGAAAACATTGTTCTCCCTTACTGATGATGATGAAATCCTAGCTATTGAACCTGTAATTGAGCGCAGTACAGTTAGAGAGAGCACTGGTGGTTCAAACTTGGATGAAGTCTTGGAGGAAGGAAACCAATTGTTCACCTATGTTCTTTTTGAACCTAACTTCAATTCCCCTAAATCTGTTGAACACTTGTTTTCACTCATTAGGAATGACAAGATAGAGGTCAGCTTTGAATCTAACTCATTTGTCGGGTTCTATGAATTGACTGGTTTAACTAAGGAAAAGGAAGAGATAACTGAACGTAAAAGAGGAACAGTTACCTTGAGAAATGATGGATTCGGTAAAGGTAGAGTTTACATTTATAGAGAAGACAGAGTAAGAGCTGAAACCCACACTAATTTAGCTACCGTCAAGCAAGGAATGGAATTGTTTGATATAGCAAAAGAGGGGGATTTCATTACTGTAAGAAGCAGTCCTGACAGAATCATGCTTATGATGATGACTCAAAAAGAGGCGGAAGAAAAACTCGCATCCTTAGGCATCACTCATGTAAGAACAGGTAACGATGCTGATGATGCAATTGTCGTAACCCAAGAGCCTGAAAGCACTGTTGGCATCATAGAAGCAGGTGAAGTGACTACCTTTGGTCTTGCAAGCGATGAGCTCCTTAAGATCAAATTAACCGATAAGGCTCCAAGAACCAGATGGTATCTTGAGAAAATCACTGGTCTTGCTGAAAAGCCTGTTGGAACTTTGAAGGTTTACTTTGCAGTTCCTGACATGAACATGTTCATGTTCAATGGTGATAACGATGAATCCAAGGGACTCATTCCTGAAAACAATCCAACTGACATTATGAAAGCAGGAGAGATAGGTGTAACTAACATGTCTAAGAAGAATGTGGGACTTATTGGTATAAGAACCATTGACACCACTGATTTCGGACCTACCGGTGAGCCTTTCTCAGCTACAAATGTTGTCGGTGAAGTTGTTGGAAACATTGAAGGCTTGAACAAGCTTAAGGACGGAAGCACTCTTTATATTCATGAAGTATACGAGGATGATGATTAGGAGGAATGATTATGCCTGCAAATTTATGTATAACCCCCGATTTAGGTAAAGAGGATATGGATCCGGAAGTTTCAACAAGGATGATCATTTTAAGTTCAAAGGCAAATGTAAGTGAAAGTGAGGTAGTGAACTTCCTTCATATGTTGAATTTGCCTATTACAATCAAATGGACTTGTTATGGGGCTATGATTAGTGGAAAGGATGAATATGTGAGAGAAGCTATTCGTGAACTCCGTAAATTAGACCCTTATGGAATTTTTACTAAGGAAAGAGGTTTTGCTCCAGGTGACCCAAGAAGATGCAGAGGTCACAGATACGGACCAAGAGAAGGTTTCCACCAAATGGAAAAGGAATTTAGAATTCTTGATTATGTTGGAGAAGCTTTAAAGAATCCGAGAGAAGTGGAAATAGAAAAAAAGGAACCTGTTTCTGTTGATTACTTCAAAGAGATTTTAGAAGAAGAAGAAAATAAAAAAGAGGATGATAAATAATAAGAAAACTTTCTAAATGGGATTGTTTGCAAAAAGTTTTCTTTGATTATATTAAGAGGATGATATTATGGTAAAAGTAGCTATTTATCCACCAAATTCATTGGTTCTAGCTGACTTGATTGAGAGAAAAGGTCATACTCCTTTAGCTCTTCAAAAACAAATAAGGCAAAAGATTAAAGACCCGGAGATTGATTCTCCTCCAATGAACATTACAGAAGAAGATCCAATTAACGGATTAAAGTATGCAGCTATTGAAGTGCCTTCAGGAGTTCGTGGAAGAATGTCCATTATTGGCCCTCTTATAGATGCAGCAGAAGCAGCAATTATTGTTGATGGCGCTCCATTTGGCTTTGGTTGTGTAGGATGCGCAAGAACAAATGAATTATCTATTTTCTGTTTACGTAAAAAGGACATTCCTGTCTTGGAAGTGGTTTATCCTGATGATGAAGATGGAACAAGACTTATGGTAAATCAAATCATGGATTTCCTTGATTCCTTGCCTGGTGGCGGAGGAGACCTTGAAGGAGACAGTGATGTTTTAGGCGAACCAATTGGAAATAAAGGAGGAAAATAAAATGGTACAAATTGCATTGGTTTCTTGCGGTACCGAATATAGTGGTATCCAAAAGGAAATTGAAAAGGCAGCTTTAAAATTTGGAGCAGAAATTATTCTTCCTGAAATTGATTTGGATTACATTAATGAAGCTTATGAGAAATTCGGTTTCTCTGCTCAAAGTTCAAGCTTAAAGCTTATGATTGCAAGAGCTATGTCTATTGTTGAAGGTAAGTGCAAACCTGATGCAGTATTCATTGCTACCTGTTTCAGATGTGCAGAAGGTGCATTGGTCAGAAACGAAGTAAGACGTTTCATTCAAAACAATACACGTATTCCAGTAGTAACATATTCCTTTACTGAAAGGACAAAAGCGGATGAGCTATTTATCCGTATGGAAGCATTGGCTACCACTGTTACACGTAGAAGCATTCTTGCTCGTGAAAAGCAAGAAGGACTTACCCTTGGACTTGACTCAGGTTCAACAACTACAAAGGCAGTTCTTATGGAAAACAACAAGGTTATCGGAACCGGTTGGACTTCCACAAAAGACATCATTGCATCTGCTCAAACTGCAGCTGCAGAAGCATTTGAAGGCACTGGCTACAAATGGGATGATGTTGATGGTATAGGAACTACCGGTTACGGTAGATTCACTATGGGTCAGGAATTTGGAGCTGAACTTATCCAAGAGGAATTGTCTGTAAACGCAAAAGGTGCAGTATACTTGGCTGATTGCCAAAAAGGTGAAGCTACAGTACTCGATATCGGTGGTATGGACAACAAGGTAATTACCGTAAACAATGGTATTCCTGATAACTTTACTATGGGTGGTATCTGTGCAGGTGCATCAGGCAGATTCTTGGACATGACTTCAAGAAGGTTAGATGTAGACATTACAGAACTCGGACCTCTTGCTGTGCAAGGTGATTGGAGAAAGGCTATGCTTAACTCATACTGTATTGTATTCGGTATTCAAGACTTGGTAACCACTCTTGCTGCTGGAGGATCTAAGGCAGATGTAGCAGCTGCTGCATGTCACTCTGTATCAGAACAGGTTTATGAACAGCAATTACAGGAAATTGACATTCGTGAACCTTTAATCCAAGTAGGTGGAACCAGTTTAATTTCCGGACTTGTTGAAGCAGTAAGTGAAACCTTAGGTGGAATTGAAGTTATCGTACCTGAATACTCACAGCATATTGGTGCAGTAGGTGCAGCATTGCTTGTATCTGGTATGGGAAATAGACATGAATAAATAATATGATTGGATTTTAATATTTCAAATATTTTTATCCTATTTTCATTTTTATTTATTATTTTAAGTAGAGTGATTATATGTATATTGAATCAAATGACCCTGAAGGAGCAAAAGTCTACGATATGATTATTAGGCAAATCTTGCAGGATTTGGTCTTGCCGCCTTCAATTGATGACATGCGCGCTTATGTCAATCCGGATGAAGTATGCTTCATTATAGCTATAAAGATGAGAAAGACTTCCCAGCACATTACATTAAAGGAAGTTGCTAAAGTAAATTATGAAGCGGATGATGATACCACTGTTGTTCTAATAGATAATGAGAACTACCTTCCAAATATTCTAAGAACCCTTTGGAAAACCAACGGTAGGGAAAACGTTCATCAGCCAAGCAGATATGTCATTCACATGAAAGGGGAGCATGAAGTGTCTGATTTGGTTGTAGATGATCCTCATGAAAACCTTAAGAGAAGGATTTATGATGCAATATTCAGAATAGTTCCTGAAGGATTCAAGATTATGAAGGACATTTCCCGTGGAGATATCGTTTCCATTATAGCTACTGATGAGCTCATTAAAGATGAATGGGTTGAAAAGGCAGAAGGATATATTGTAGAATTGAATACTCCTAAAACATGGGATTAAATTTAATTCAAATATTGATTAAATCTTTTTAGATTTAATCCATTTATTTTTTCAAATCATAAATTTTCATTTTTATAGGGTTGTTTTAATTTTTTGTCCAATTTTTCATTGTTTTTTTAAAACGGTTCGTAATTTTCAATAGTTTGTTCGTATATATTAGAAACAAATAGGAAGTTTTAAATACTATATTGTTAATAACAATAGTTATAAGTTTAAGCGTAAATGAATGAATTTAACGAATAAATTTTGTAAATTGTAGTGAGAAAAATTAAATTGGAGAAAAAATTAAGTTAATTAAATGACTATTAATTAAAATATTGTGTTGAGGTAATACTATGACTAAAAAAGATTTAACTTGTGGAGGAAGTCATAAAGGTGCAAAATTTGCACACATTACAAAAGTGCATCCATGCTATAATGAAAAATTGCATGATAAGGTTGGAAGAGTTCACGTACCTATTGCTCCTAAATGTAATATTGGATGTAATTTCTGTATAAGATCAATTAATACTGAAGAGGACAGGCCTGGTGTTGCAGGTTCCATCATGGATGCAGATGCTGCAGTGGAACATGTCTTGAATGTAACTGAAGACAGTGCAATCACTGTTGTAGGTGTAGCAGGTCCTGGTGATTCATTAGCTAACGAAGCTACATTTGAGTTCTTTGAAAAAATCAATGAGGTAAAGCCAGACTTAATCAAATGTATGAGTACAAATGGTCTTTTGCTTCCAAAATATGCAGAAAAAATTGCGGAACTTGGTGTAAATACCGTAACTGTTACAGTAAATGCAGTTGATCCTGAAATCCTAAAGGATATCAACGGATTCATTGTTTATGAAGGAAAAGCTTACAAAGGACTTGAAGCAGCTGAAATTCTCTCTAGAAACCAACTTGAAGGAATCAAAAAGATTACTGACCTTGGTGTAGTCGTTAAGGTTAATATTGTTCTTATTCCAGGTTTAAATGACGAGCATATTGTAGAAATCGCTAAAACCGTAAAAGAATGCGGTGCAGACTTAGTAAATGTCTTGCCTCTCATTCCATTAAACAAGATGGCTGATTATCCAAGACCTGGATGTGGAGAGATTGAAAAGGCACGTAGTGATGTTGAAGAATATCTTCCAGTATTCAGAGCATGTACTCAATGTAGAGCAGATGCTTATGGAATTCCTGGTAAGAAACATGAAGACCATCACATAGGAAATGCTCCTCAGTCTCACTTTTAAGTGATCAAATATTTTTATTCAAATAGGATTATTTTTTCCTATTTTTCTTCTTACTTTTTTTAATCAATTTTTTTAATTTTAGCTATTTGTAAATTTTATTTTATATTTTTTGTTTATTTTTTCTATTTTTCTTAAAAATTTTTTTATTTTATCTATATGCTTTATTAAGTTAAATGAACATTATTTATTGTTTTTATATAATTTATAAATAAACTAATTATTTATTTCATATTTGCCGAATAATTTTTAGATATTTTTATATTTAAATGAATAATTTTTAATTAAAATAGTAAAATTTAATATTTAATAGGAATATAATATTACATGTAAAATTAAATAATAATTTTACTTTAAAAAATTGAGGGATTAAAATGGCAGAAATGATGAAAGCTTGGAGGATAAATGAATTAGGAAAACCTCCTGTAATGGAGGAAGTACCTATACCAGAACCTACTTTTGGGGAAATCTTAATTAAAATGAAAGGTGCAGGAATGTGCAGAACTGACCTTGAAGTTATTGATGAAGGATTCATCACAGTTCCATTTGAAGGACCATTCACATTCGGTCACGAAAATGCAGGTGAAGTTGTAAAACTTGGACCTGGAGTAGATACTGTCGAGGTTGGTCAAAACGTTATTGTTGACACATTGCATGCATGTGGTAAATGTCAATACTGTCTTTCAGGCCGTGACAACTTCTGTGAAGTTGCAAGTGCACGTGGTCTTAAGGAAGACGGAGGTATGGCAGAATATATGATTGCTGATGCAAGAGAAGTTGCACCTTTAGGTGACCTTGACCCTACAGAATATGTGGCATTGGCAGATGCAGGTTTATCTCCATATGGTGCTGTGCAAACTGCAAAACCATTCATTCCTAATAACGGTACTGCAGTTGTTATCGGTGTAGGTGGACTTGGATTCTACTGCTGTCAATATTTGGCTTTAACAACCTCTGCTCGTGTTATTGTAGTTAACAGATCTGCTGAAAAAATGGCTAAAATGGTTAACTATGGTGCTGATGAATTGGTTGTTTTAGATGACAATGCATATGACAAAATCATGGAATTAACTAATGGCAAAGGTGTAGATGCAGTATTTGACTTTGTAGGCAGAGACAACACTTTAGAACTTGCAGCACAAATCACCAAAGGATTAGGTCTTATTTCAATATTAGGTCTTGGTGGAGGAACCCTCCCAGTAAGCTGGACTACAGTTAAACCTGGTGTAATGGTAAGATTGACTCAAGGTGGAACCATCACTGACCTTTATGAGATCATGGACTTGGCAAAAGCTGGAAAGATCAAGGTTGAAGCTCAACAATATCCATTCAGTAAAGTTCTTGATGCTCTTGATGACTTAAGAAACGGAAGAGTTGAAGGAAGAGCTGTAATCACCTTTGAAGAATTTGACGAATAAATTTTATAAGGACTTTATGTCCTTTTTTACTTTTTTTTATTTAAATTTTTATGTATAGTTTACTATATGTTAAAATAAGCTTATTTATTCTTTCCTTTTTCATTTAAAGCTTTAAAAATTCTTTATTTTCCAAAATATTTATATATTACTTTTTATATATTACTAATCACAAGGTAACTTGTAAATTCTGTTGTGAATATAGTTAAAACAAGATTTTATATAAATCAACAAATGTTGGAATGTGGTCATTAGAGAGAGGTGATCACATTTGCAGCATTTTTCCTTTTTTTAAGTTTATTTTTTAAATTTTTGTGTTTTTTCACATTTGTGAAATTGTGTTTTATTGCTTTAATTATTTTTTATCTTTTATTTATCGTGTTTTTTCGCATTTAGGCTAATTTTATATTGTATTTTCTTAAATATTATATTGGGAACATTCTTTTTATAATTAGGATATGGGCTCTCTCTGTTACTATATAAAAAATACTAAACGAAGCATAAAAGTTGATTTTTTTATAGCTGAGTCTTGTTTATACTTATTCACAATGGAATATGCTTCATTCGAGATTCTTCTAATGGAGGTGATAAAATATCCTTGTTAGAAGAAGGAGCTCTATATGTTTTTATAGGAATCCTCCTTATTTTAATCGGATTATTTTTTAAAATCCTTTAGGAGTTAATTTGTAATGGGCTGAAGTTTTTATTAGTTCTTCTGTGTATGCTCTTTATTAATTTTCTTTATCTGATTATTTGGAGGGTGTTCTCATATTCTCTTTAAACTATTTTCATAATAACTTATTTATTTAAAAAAGACCAATATTTTATTGTATTTTAACAATTTTATTATAGAATCAATTATTTTTATCATGTGATTATTATGAGAACTTTAGAATGGGAAGACAATAAATTAAAGCTTATAGATCAAACCAAATTGCCTGATGAATTGACTTATGTCTATTGCAGCACTTACCAGGAAGTAATAGATGCAATCAAGACAATGGTTGTTCGTGGAGCCCCTGCTATAGGTGTTTCAGCTGCTTTCGGTATGGCACTTGCTCAGATTGCTGGGGAAGATATGGAAAAGGTCGCTGTAGAGATGAAAAATGCAAGACCTACAGCAGTCAATTTAATGTGGGCGGTAGACAGAGTCATGAAAGCAGACAATATGCTTAATGAAGCAATGGCAATGGCTGGTGAGGACATCAATACAAATCTTGCAATAGGTGAATATGGTGCTGAACTTATTGATGATGGAGATACAGTCTTAACCCATTGTAATGCTGGTGCACTTGCTTGTGTAGATTATGGTACTGCATTAGGTGTTTTCCGTTCTGCATTCAATCAAGGAAAAGATATTCAAGTGATTTGTGATGAAACCCGTCCAAGAGGACAAGGTGCAAGCTTAAGCGTTTGGGAAATGCAACAGGAAGGAATTCCTGTAAAACTGATTCCAGATGTTGCAAGCGGTTATCTTATGTCAATCGGAAAGATTGATAAGGTTGTAATCGGTGCAGATAGGGTGGCTTATGATGGTATTGCAAACAAGATTGGTTCATTTATGGTAGCTCTTGCAGCTAAAAGATTTGACATTCCATTTTATATTGCAGCTCCATTCAGTACATTTGATAAGGAGATTTCCATCTTTGATACAGTTATTGAAGAAAGAGATCCTAATGAAGTAATATACTACGGAGGAGCTAGAATTTGTCCAGAG
>NZ_JAFRJO010000003.1 GCF_017432245.1 Methanobrevibacter sp. | reverse complement strand
AATAGAAATGGAAATTAAAATAAAAATAGAAATGGAAATTAAAATAAAAATAGAAATGTAAATTAAAATAAAAATAGAAATAAAAAATTAAAAATTAGGTCGAAGAAAATTGAAATCCTATAAAACAGTATCCACATCAGAAATACTGTCTAAAACAATAATATCGATATCCTCTTCGTTCACTCTTTCCTTTTCATCTTCATCTAAAGTGGAATTTACAAGAATAGCGCTCATTCCTGCATTAACCGCTCCCATACAGTCAACATCTAATTTGTTTCCAATCATGATACTTTTTTTGACATCACAGGCCATTCTTCTGCATGCTTCAATATATATTTCAGGATCTGGCTTTTCAACTCCAACTTCCTCTGAAGTGATTACAATATCAAAAAAGTGATATAGATTCAATCTGACCAATTTTTCCCATTGTTTAATTGTAATTCCATTAGTGATAGCCCCTAATTTATATCCTTTACTTTTAAGATAAATTAGAATCGCACTTGTTCTTGGGAAAGGTCTTAAAAGAGCAAATTTTACATTGTGATATGTTGTCATACCAATAGCTACTAAAAGAGGATCTTCTTTACCTAAAACTTCTTCTGTAAGAATATTGAAGTGTTTGGAATAGTTTGAACCTTTTTCTTTAATAATGTCCTTTAATAAATCATATGCTTCATCTGGTTCTAAAGGCAAACCATTATTACACATACTTTCAATAGCCGCATGTCTTGCCAAATCTGCAAAACTTGAAGTATCTACAAGAGTATCATCAATATCAAAAAATACAGCTTTTGTCATCATTACACCAAATTAAATCTTAACTAATAATTTATAAAATTTCATTTTCAATAATATATTTATTTTAGTATTATATAAAAATTCCTAAAGAAAAATACTCATTAAACTAAATATTTGCAAATTGAAATCAAAATAGTGTTAAAAGAAAGCATCTAAACTTTGTTGCCTTTCATTAGAAGATAACTCCCTTAATCTATCTTTATCATAACCTAAAGGTTCCATCATCCTTGAAACAGCAGGAATCAATTGATTTTCAATATAATACTCCTTATCATATTCTATTCCTTCACTGTATTCATAAGGAACAGCACGCTCACTAATTGAACCTTTTCCTTTAGCAATTATATACTGGACAATGGTTCCTTTACCCACTTTAATACCGTGAGCCTCTATTTCTCTAGCAGCAACAACATGAGGCCCAACCTGCTTATAATCATCAAGATTCTTGGTAATTTGAGTATGGATAATCAATTCCTTCATATCCAAATTTCCAGATTTAATTTGTTTAAGAACTTTGCTAATAATCTTTTCAGCTTTTTTAACATTCCCCTCTTTTAAAATAGCCATTAGAATATCTTCTTGAGTTTTTTTAGCTATTGGAGCCCAATCTCTCCTAACAAGCTCCAATCCTTTTGCAATGATCTTACCATCTTCGATTACAGCATACCTCTTTTTGCTTACAAAGAACCCTCTTCTATAGAATCCTTCAAATTCCAATTCCATTGTATCAGGTAAAGAGCCGTTAAAATAAGATAAAAACTTATCTTTTTGTACCTTTATCTCATTTTCAATAGCTATCTGCTCGGGGGATTCAATCATTTTTACACCTAAAAAGTAATTAATTCTATACAAATATATCTTTTTTATCTTTTTAATAAATCTTTTTAATATATCCTTACTTAATATTAGTTTATAGAGTTTATCTATCTAAAAACTGTTTACCTATTAAATATCTATCTAATATCTATTTAATATCTATTAAATATCTATCAAATATCTATCACATAGATATTATGAACATAAACATTTAATATTTAATATCTAAGTTAATATTAAGAATAGTAATATATATTAAACTCAATATTGATTCTTAATAAAAAATATATATAATAAAGTTCAATATAATAAAAACAATCTAATATGATTGAAACAGTTCATTATAATAAAAACAGTTGAAGGGATTGCTATGAAAGACTCTGAGAAAATTATTATAGAATTCATCAAGTTATCAAAAAATCGAGAGAAAATATTCAAAGCATTAGATGGAGAAACTTTAAAGCCTACAGATATAAGCAAAAAGACTAATATCCATAGTAACAATGTAAGTCGCATTTTAAGCCAATTGCGAGAAAAGAACTTAGTTCGTTTATTAAACCCTGAAACAAAAAGGGGCAGATTATATGAATTAACTGATTATGGAAAAGAAATTTTAAATTTAATGAAATCACAAAATTAGGATTCATTAAATTTTAGAATTCTTAAATTTTAAAAAATATTAAAAATAAAATTATATTTTTATTTCTAAAGCTATAGGGCAATGGTCAGAACCTAATATATCAGATTTAATATATGACGCCTGGACATTGTCTTTAAATTCTTCATTTACAAAGAAGTAATCTAAACGCCATCCCACATTTCTTGTTCTAGCACGGGTCCTATAACTCCACCAAGTGTATTGGTCTCTTTCTTCTTCATGAAACATTCTAAATGTATCAATATAACCATTATTTAGGAACTTTGTAACCCATTCTCTTTCTATAGGCAAGAAACCAGATATATTTTCATTCTCTTTAGGCCTAGCAAGATCTATTTCCTTGTGTGCAGTATTTAAATCACCACAAATCACTAAATTATGACCTTTATCCCTTAAATCATTAGCATAATCAAGGAATGCATCATAGAAATCAAGTTTATATTTCAATCTTTCCTCACCACTTCCTCCATTAGGATAGTAAATGTTTAAAAGGGTAAACCCGTCAAAATCCAATCTTTGGAGCCTACCTTCAACATCAAACTTTTCAATTCCCATACCAGAATAAACCTCTTTAGGTTCAATAGCTGTATAAGTAGCTACACCGCTGTAGCCCTTCCTTTCTGCAGAATTGAAATAGCTTGTATAATCTGGAATATTAACTAATTTTTTTGGCAATTGATCTATTTGGGCCTTGGTTTCCTGAAGGCATACAACATCTGCCTTTTCCTCATTGAACCAATCAAGAAAACCTTTTTTATGAATAGCTCTAATACCATTTACATTCCATGAAATAAGTCTAATATCTGTCATAAGAATCACGTTTAAACAATAATTAAAAAATAAAAAATAAAATTAAGTAAAATAAATAAAAAAAGAATAAAAATAAAAAGATAAAAACTTGAAATTAATCAAACTTTACTCCTTCTTCTAAAGGAACCTCTCTTAACCAGCTAATATCACTCTTATAAAGCATTCTAATGTCAGATAAATCATATCTAATCATAGCAAGACGTTCAATACCTAAACCGAATGCTAAAGCTGGTGTGTTGATTCCTAAAGGTTCTAAAACTTCCGGTCTGAACATTCCGCAACCACCAAGTTCAATCCAGCTTTCCTTTTCTTCCAAGTAAATTTCACATTCTGTTGAAAGATAGGTGTAAGGGAAATAAGCTGGTCTGAATCTTACTTCAAAACCTAATTTCTTATAGAATTCCTTTAAAGTACCTAATAAGTTTTGATAATTGATTCCAGGAGCAGCAACAAGCCCTTCAACTTGATGGAACTCTGGTAAATGTTTATAGTCAAAGGTTTCTCTTCTGAATACCCTTCCAACTGAAAACATTTTGATAGGAAGTTCACCTTTTGCTAATCTTTGAGTGGAAATTCCAGTTGTATGGGTTCTTAAAACAGATTGGCGAGCAATATCCTCATCCCAGTTATAGTTCCAACCTTCAGAACCAGTATTTCCACCATTTTCATGAGTTTTAGCCACTCTTTGAACTAAGTCATCATCTGGCAAATCACAAGTCAATGGATTCTTTACATAAAAAGTATCCTGCATTTCTCTTGCAGCATGATCTTGAGGTTGGAAAAGAGAATCAAAATTCCAGAAAGCAGATTCCAAATAATCCCCTTTATCTTCAGTAAAGCCCATATTCAAGAAGATTTCTCTAATTTCCTGAATGATTCTTCTTAAAGGATGCTCTTTACCTGGGAAGAATATAGGATACTCTGCATTGATATCATAAGGTCTGTATTTCAAGTCTTTCCAGGATCCTTCCTTAAGCTGTTGGTGAGTCAATTGGGTAGCTTCCTCTTCAATGGTAAAGCCAACTTCCAAAATCTCACGGCCTAAATCAGTTAATTCAAAGCTGTGGAGAGTTGTCTTTTGCTCAGCAATAAGGTTTTTCCTTTCTTTAAGTGCAGATAAACCTTTAGCCATATCCTCATCCAATTGTTCCTTAGACAATTGTGCCTTTTCAATAAGAGTTCTTAATAAGGATTCATCATCACCTAATTTTTCTTTGCTGGATTCACCTACTTCAGTAATGGATAATACTCCCTTATCCATTTTTGCCCAGCTTTTACGAACCAACCAACCAATTGAGATATTGACTTCTTTTTTGTCAAGCCCTTCTAAACTAGCCAAATCCTTCATGGCCAATTGCTTTTTATCCTGCAATACCTTTAGGATTCTCCTTTCAGGAAGGCCTATTTCAGCATATTTTTTACCATTATCAGTCAAGCTAAATTTCTCTTTTGTCTCTTTGTTTACAATGATGATTCCTTTAGAAGCTAATGACCCTGCAGCACTCATAACTGATTTAATATTCAAACCAGTGTTTTCAGCTATTTCATCAGGAGTTGCATGTTCATTAATCTCTAACTCTTTTAATAGCTTTTTTTCATAAATATGTAATTCATTAATGATTTTATTAATATCTTCACTCATCTAAACACCAGATGTTTTTTATAATTAATTGATAAGAATAATTGATAGATCATATTTAATATTTTATTTAATTGATAAAAATTATTCACAATATCTATCATTTCATAATACTATAATATATCTCTAATCTAATTAATAAATATATTCAAAAATAGTAATCTTAAATTTTAATAAAAAATTGGATAAAATAATAAAAATAAGAACAATAAGAAAATAAGAAAATAAAAAAAAAAATAATAGACATTAGAAATTATCTGCAAGATATGATAAGAATATGGATGCTGCAGTTAAATCAGCAGTTGTTCCGGGATTCAATTTATTGTCATAAAGATAATCATCAAATTCCAATAATTTTTCTAAAAATGAATCATCATCCTTAAATTCCAAAATCTCACTTGCCTTTTTGGATACGTTTTCTGCCACTTCATTACCGTATTTTCTTGAAATCAAAGTGTCTGGAATTTGAGATAGGATTGTCATGAATGTTAAAACAGTTGCCTTATTTATTACATCAACATCATCAGAGCTTTTCCAAAAGTTTGAAAAGCAAGGATATCCAATTTCAAAGCAAACTGGCATTTTATTTGTGAGTTCATTTGCTAATCTGTCCCAACCTGCTGAGATTTCCAAAACATCAAACATTGTTTGATTATTTGCCCGCAATTCATCCTTAGCCTTTTCGCTCATAACATCAAATTCATCTTGATCACCCATACCACCCGCATCTGCAACATTGATTGCATCATAAAGGTTTACTGCATCTTCAACTGTTGTAGCATCCATTAAACGACCTACATTCTCTTGAATTTCATCAAAGCTATTGCTTATTGAAGCTGCAGCGGCAATTGGAATGCACATCATCATAATTCCTAAATTAGTATTGGTTTCAATCCATTTATTGGTTTCATCAACAGCTTGAAAAATGTATTTTCCCAATTCCGCTTTGGATAAGTCATCAATTTCCTTAGCTTGACTTGCAACCTCTTCCATAGTGTTTCCAATAACTACAGCACTTATAGCAAAGTCCTGAAATACCATATCATCGTAATTTCGAGTTCTGTGAACGTTTCCAGGTTTTGGCCAACCACTCACTTCAAGAACAGATGCGATTTGAGCCAATTTAGCAATTTCTTTTGCTTCCACAAACAAACCTCCCTAATCATAAGTGGTCTAAGGCATAAGGAGCGAAATTAGTTATAATTAAATCAGCCCCTGCTCTTTTTATGGACAATAATGATTCCATTATAGCCTCTTCAGATAAATAGCCATTTTCAATAGCTGCCATAATCATGGAATATTCACCGCTTACATTATAAGTTACTAAAGGCAAGGTGAATTCATCCTTAATGGTTTTGATAATGTCCAAATAAGGGAGTGCTGGTTTAACCATTAAAAAGTCAGCTCCTTCGATGATATCAAGTTCAGCTTCCCTGATTGCTTCAAGAGCATTTGCAGGATCCATTTGATAGGATTTTCTGTTTCCAGCTGAAGGAGAAGAACATGCAGCTTCTCTAAATGGATAATAGAATGAAGAAGCGAATTTAACTGAATAGGACATAATCATTGTATTGTAATAACCGTTTTCATCAAGAATTTCTCTTAAAGCTTGGATTCTGCCATCCATCATATCAGAAGGGGCTACAATATCTGCACCTGCTTCTGCATGGGATAGTGCAACTTTTGCAAGATATTCCAATGATTCATCATTTAAGATTTCAAAGCCAAAGTCAGTGTCATCATTCTTTTCAATCAATCCGCAATGACCATGAGAAGTGTATTGGCATAAGCAGACATCTGTAATGATAACCAAATCAGTTTCCTCTTTTAGCTTGCGAACAGTTCTTTGAACAATACCTGTTGAAGCAAAAGCAGGAGATCCAATTTCATCCTTTTTTTCAGCACTTGGAATTCCAAAGACAATGATGGATTTTAATCCTTTAGCTTCAAGTTCCTTTGCGTATTCTACACAGTCATTTAAAGAATACCTAAATTCTCCAGGCATTGTGGAAATTGCTTCCTTTTCACCATCTTTTAAGTCTTCCTTAACAAATATCGGATAAATCAAATCCTCTTTATTCAATTTAGTTTCACGTACAATGTCTCTAATTTTAGAGTTTTTCCTATATCTTCTCATTCTTGTAATTGGAAAATTCATGATCTCACTTCTTAATGATTATGTTAATAAAAAAATATTGTTTAAAATTTAATTTAGATTAAAATAGAATAATTTTAAGTTTAATTAAAGTTATTCATATTTCAATATTATTCATATATTAATATATTAAATTACCAATATAAATTTTAATATATTTTAATATATTTTAATATAATTTTAATATAATTTTAAAATAAACCCTGTAAAAACTTAAACTATATTAATGGAAATAAAAATATTTAATATTAGAAAATTAAAATTAGAAAATTGAACAAACTTATAAAAATTTAATAAAATTTATTGAGGAATAATATGGCAAACACTATTGGAAAAACCTTTTCAATTACAAGTTTTGGTTCCAGTCATGGAAAAGCACTTGGAGCAGTTGTAGATGGATGTCCAGCTAATTTGGAACTTAGCGAAGAGGATATTCAAATTGAATTAAATAAAAGAAGACCTGGAACAAGTGCACTAACAACATCCAGACAGGAAGGGGATAAGATAGAAATAGTATCTGGAATATTTGAAGGAAAAACAGATGGAACCCCGATCACTGGAATCGTTTATAACACTAATCAGATATCTAAGGATTATTCAAACATTAAAAACACTCCAAGACCGGGACATGGAGATTTCTGCTGGATGGAAAAGTATGGAATTTACGACTACAATGGAGGAGGTCGTGGAAGCGGTAGAATCACCATAGGGCATGTTATTGGTGGAGCTATTGCAAAGAAATTATTAAAGACACAAGGCATTGAAATAATATCCCATGTAGTTCAAATTGGAGATGTGAAGGCGGATAATATTGATTATGAAAACTTGAAAGATTCCATTGAAAAAAACAATGTCAAATGTGGTGATGAAGAAGCTGCAAAACTCATGGAAGAATTGATTCTTTCCAAAAAGCAGGAAGGAAATTCAGTTGGAGGAATAGTTGAAACAATTGCAACTGGAGTTCCTGCAGGACTTGGAGAGCCAGTATTCGGAAAGCTTGATGGTGATTTAGCACAAATTTTAATGAGCATCAATGCAGTTAAAGGAGTTGAAATTGGTTTAGGTTTTGAAAGTGCAAAATCATCAGCATCAGAGATTAATGATGAGTTCTACTACGATGAAGAGGAAAATATAAAAACTAAAACCAATAATTCTGGAGGAATACTTGGAGGAATGAGCAATGGAATGCCAATCGTTTCAAGAATTGCAGTTAAGCCAACACCTTCAATCTCTAAAATCCAGAATACCATTGACCTTGAAAAAGGAGAAAATGCAACAATTGAAATCAGTGGCAGACATGATCCATGCATATGCCCAAGAGTCACTGCAGTTGCCGAATCAGCTACAGCTATCATTTTAGCAGACCATATGATTCGCGGAGGATTTATACATCCTACAAACTTAAATAAATCCATTTAAATAGAGATAGATATTTCATGAAAGAATCTTGAAATTACATGAAATGGAAAAATAGCAAAAAATAGTGTATTGGAAAATTATTATTAAAAATGAATATATTGAAAAAATATTAAAAAAAATATTAAAAAAATAAAATAAGAAAATAATTTAATTGTCATAATTATTTTTCTTATTATTCCTTTTTTTATTTGGTTTTGATTCAAAATTAAGGGAATAGACATCCTCTTGTTTTATGCGATTTGCAAACCTGTCCTTAAGACGAATCATTTTAGAACGTTCAGGATATTTCTCATTGATATCCACTTTCATACCATCAAAAGCTGCTAATGTTCTGACTCCTGTCTTTTTAGAGACTCTTATTGCCTCTTCAACTGGATTTGCAGCAATCATCTTGAAACCAAAGTGGGTCATAATCGCTAAGCTTGGCTTGACTTGCTCAACAATGTCTATGAAATTATCAGTACACATATGTCCCCTAATGGATCTTGCTCCAGGCCTTAAGACACTGCCTATTAAAATGTCTGCATTTTTATGATATTTTGGCAATTCATCAAAATATTCAGTGTCAGCAGTGTATGAAATCTTAAATCCATTATTTTCTATTTGGAAACCTACACCTGTAGGGTCTCCATGTCTTGTTTCAGTACCTTTAATGGTAAATGAAGGAAAACGTGCTATCTTATTAGGAGTCAAGATCAAATTTTTAGAATTGCTTTTATGATAACTTGAAATAGCAGGACCCCAACGTTGGTATTTTTCAAAAACAGATTGGCTTCCCATAATGATACCATTATTCTTTGTCATTCCTCTTGTCATTGCCTCAATGAATATTTCGGCATCATTATAATGGTCTGTATGGGAATGAGAAATATAGACCCCATCAATTTTAGTGGGATTTACACCAAACTGATAAGATCTGACCAATGCTCCAGGACCTGGGTCGATTTGATAATTCTTTCCTCCGAAATCATCAATTCTAAAGCCCCCAGTCATTCGCTTCTGACTGATGGTGGCAAATCTACCCCCTCCAGAGCCTAAAAATGTAATTTTCATTATTGTCACCTTTTTATAAAATAACGCAAAATCAATAATAAACACTATCTATTCAAGATGACATAAAATGATATCACATTTTAAATTAGCCTTATTACGTTTAATGCATAAAACTTCATTTTCAATTACAACTTGGTCCTCCAATAATGCCTCATCATCACCTTCAACAAACATGATAACATTTTCACCAGGCTTTGCAAGAAGTTTCCAATTGATGTCAAATGCCCTTACATCAGGGTTTAACTTTACTTGAATCATCTTATCATCAATTGAATCAACAATTCCTACAGGACCTTCATCGATAATTGTGGAAGCCAATTTAATTGTTTCATTCTGTTGCAATAAGTCTTCTCTAAGTTTAGCTCTGAATTTAGCTAAAAGATTAATATCCATTTCAATGACTTCATCCAAATAAGGTTGAACCTTATCAATATACAAATCGTTCTGTTGGATAACTACATCATATTTAGTACCTACAGACGGTGTCTTTTTAGAAATATCCTCTAAAATTTGCCCAAATATGTCTCCCATATATTTTAAGCTAAAGCTAGGTTTCCATCTTTTCTTAAGCATTTCATTAGCTAAAGATTTTGTAATCTTATTTCCGAATACAATTATGGAAGAGTCTCCTCTTTTTCTGTTTATAATCTCAGAACCAGTAAGTTCAATGATTTGGAAACCATTGGTTGTACCATAGATTCTTTTTCTTTTGGTTTCCATAGTTCCTCTTGAACTGACTTCACCGACTGCTACATTTTCTAAGCTTTTTACTTTAGTTGCATCATCAGTTATTTTTAAACTTATATCAAGCTCTTCAGCTCTTGCATATAATTCTTCATCATTAGTTATTTCGCCAGTGTAAATTTCCTGTTCTAAAAGCTCACGTTCCTCTTTAGAACCAAAATAGGCAATTCTTCTCTTATCTCCTGCCATTACACATCCTTTCTTTCCAACATAAGCAATAATTAAACTCATACTCTCACATCGCTTAAACATTAGGCATATTAAATTTTACTAAACTATCCATAATAATTTCAATTTATGCCTATTAAATTTTAAATTTCATTTTCTTAAATTTATTAAAAATTTCAAATCTCAAAAAAGCATTTAAAAACTTATAAAAAACATGAATATAAAGGATTAGATAACCTTTCATAGAAACTTTTTTGAAATTTAATATCTTACTTTATATTTATATTTTTACAAATATAAAAAGTTTTTATAAAATATTTCAAAATTTAAATTAAAATAAAGGAAAATAATGAAAAATCGATGAAATTTTCACATAAAAATCTTAAATGTTTTAATTATATAAAACTTTAAATATTGAAAGGAACAAACTAAAATTAATTATTATTTGGAGGCAATAATATGGCTAAAATTAATGAAATTTACAGATGTAACCATTGTGGAAACATGGTTGAAGCTATTGTAGAAGGTGCTGGAGAATTAGTCTGCTGTGGAGAAGCAATGGAACTTTTAGAACCAAGACAATTACCAGAAGGTGGAGTAAAACACATCCCTGTAATTACTAAAGAAGACGGTAAAATCGTCGTAACTATGGGAGAAGAAGCACACCCAATGTTAGAAGAACATTACATTAATTTTGTTGAATTAATTGTAGTAGATCAAGTTTACCGTGCAAACTTAAAACCTGGTGATGAACCTAAAGCAGTATTCGATGTAAATGCAGAAGTTGAAGATGTAAAAGCTATTGAATATTGTAACATCCACGGTTTATGGCATTCCTAAGTATTATTTATTTTAAATAATACTTTTCTATTTTTTATTTTTTCTAAAACAATTTAATTACATTATTTTTACATTTTTTTACTATTATACTATTATACTATTATACTATTATACTATTTTTACTATTTTTACTATATCATTATACTCACTATCCTTACTATTTTTTATCAAATTACTAAATTTTATAATATATGAAATTCATAATATTAACATTATATAAGTTAAATATTTTTTTAATTAAATTTATCAAATTATTAACTAATTAAAAATATTATTTAAAATAAAAAAAATTAAATTTGATAGCATGAGAAAAGATATTATATTAATTGTTTTGATATTGATAGCCGTTGTTAGTATAAGCGGTTGTATTAATAGCCCTATTGATAACATAAACAACAGAATGAAAGATTTGAACACCGATATTACTGAAGGAGATAACGATTATAACGCTGCAATCAGCTCCATCAATAGCCGTGACTATTCAAGTGCAAACAACAACATTCAAATTGCAAAGGAAAAATTTAATGACGCAGAAACAAAACTTTCAGAAATTGAAGAATATGAAGAAAACCTAAATGAAAGTGTTTATAAAGAATATATTGATTTAATACAGGAAGAAGTGTCATTAAAGAAACAGGCAAGCGATGAGCTTTATTTAGCTATTCAATACTATGCAAATAATGATCCTTATTCAGGAAATTCATATGCTAATTCAGCGAATAATCAAATGAAAAAAGCAGTAATACTTCAAGGTGAAAGAAATCAATTAGTAGAAGAAAACTCAGAATTATTCAAAAAAGCAGGAATAATCTAAAATGATTATTCAACATAATAATTAATTTTTTTATTTGAATTATTCAATTTATTAGAAGATCTGTGAGGGGGAAAAATGAAAAAAACATGCCCTAAATGTAATGGAACCGGGTCTATAGTGGTAGATACAAAAATATGTGAAAATTGTGACGGAACCGGTTATGTGGATACATTTGAAATGAAAAATCACTTTAAAGGCGTGAACAGTAATGCTAAAGCTAAATTTGATTTAGATGCAGATCAAGATGTTCCATGTGAAGCATGTGATGGAAAGGGAATGGTAGATGTTTTGGAAGACTGTTCCTACTGTAATGGAACTGGTGAAATTACTGTTTGCAATGAATGTGGAAAACGTATTGATACTGATAAGAATTACTGTGATGAATGTGCAGAAAAGCAAGAAGAAGAGAAGATGAAAAAACAAGCTGAAAGAGAGAAAAATCCTGAAAAACTCGTTGTGGAATCTGACATCTCTGGAAAGGAAATCGTTTATGAATTAGATGGATTATGTGAAATGAGCGATTTGGAGCTTAATTCTATCTATAGAGGTAAAGTCACAAGAGTGGAAAGATACGGTCTTTTTGTCAGTTTAAACAATCAGGTTTGGGGACTCATGAGAACACGTAATTCCTCAAATAAAGTTGGAGATTATGTATTTGTAAGAATCACCCAAATCAAAGAGAGGAAACGTGAAGTTGACATGGCTCCTGCAAGTGTTTTCAAAGGAGAATACGTGATTAAAAAAGTCAAGAAAAACATCAAAAGGACCAAAATCGAAACACTTGATGATTCTTCACTCAGTAGCATTGTTAAAGTCCATGGAGAAGTTATACAAATTCAACAGACTTCCGGACCAACTATCTTTACAATCACTGATGAGACTGCAATTACCTGGGCTGCAGCATTTAATGAGCCTGGAGTTAGAATGTATCCTGAAATTGAAATAGGGGACATTGTAGAAGTAATTGGAGAAGTCAATAAGCATAATGGTGAAATTCAAATTGAGTCAAGCAGCATTGAAAAGCTTGAAGGTGAAGAAGCAAATAAGATGAAGGAATTCATTGATATTGCTTTAGATAAAAAGGCAGAACCTGATGATGTTGATTTCCTAATCCAAAGCCCTGTTTTAGATAGGTTAAAGCCTAAAATGAGAGAAGCTGCAAAAGTCATTAGAAGAGCAATTTTAGATGGAAGATCAATTCTTGTCAGACACCATGCAGATGCAGATGGTATCTGTGCAGGAGTTGCAATGGAAAAAGCAGTCATTCCTTTATTAAAGGAATTCAATCCAGATAATGATGCGGAATACCATTATTTCAAACGTTCCCCAAGTAAAGCTCCATTTTATGAATTGGAAGATGTAGTCAAGGATCTCTCATTTGCATTGGAAGACTTTGAAAGACATGGGCAAAAATTGCCATTGATTGTGTTGTTGGATAACGGTTCAACTGAGGAAGACATTGTAGCATTGATGCAAGCAAAAATCTATGACATAGAAATAGTGGTCATTGACCATCACTTCCCTGGCGAACTTATTACAAAAACATTGAAAAGTGGAGAAACCATTGATGGGAGCGTAGAATGTAATAATGAAGACATTATCGCTGGTACCGTTGCAGTGGATGAATATGTTGACACTCATGTAAATCCTTATCTTGTTGGAGGGGACTCCCAAATAACTGCAGGGGCATTAGCTACTGAAGTTGCACACATCATTAATCCAGATGTTGAAGACTTAGTTAAACACTTGCCGGCTGTTGCGGTTTTAGGAGACCGTGCAGAAGCGGATGAAGTGGAACAATATGTAAAGCTTGCATCTGAGAAAGGATATGATAGGGAGCAATTGAAGAAGATTGCTGAATGTATTGATTTTGAAGCTTACTTCCTTAGATTCATGAATGGTAGAGGAATTATCGATACCATTTTAGGTGTAGACAATCTTGACAAGCATCCTAAGATGGTTGAAGCATTATACAAGGAATACCTAAAACGTGTAGATACCCAAATGAAAGCGGCCTTGCCTAACATTAAAAGAGTCCAACTTGAAAATGGAATCTACTTCAATGTTTTGGATGTTGAAAAATATGCTCATAAGTTCACATTCCCGGCTCCTGGAAAAACCTGTGGATTTGTCCATGACAAGATTGTAAAGGAGATTGGTGAAGATAAGCCAATCATTACCCTTGGACATGGTCCTGACTTTGGAGTTTTAAGGGCAACTGATTCTGTTCATAAGATCTTTGGATTCAATGTAAACAATATAGTCATTAGTCTTGCAGATAAGATACCTCAAGCAGGTATTGATGGTGGAGGTCACGAATGTGCAGGATCAATAAAATATATTGAAGGTCTTGGCAAGGAAGTGTTGAATCAACTTCTAAGTGAAATCCAAAATATGACTAATGAATAAAAAAATAATTTCAATTGAAAAATAATTTTTTGATAAATTTTAATCATGAATTATTTTTTTTCTATTTTTTATTTTTTTCAATTTTTGAAAATTTACTAATTTTTCTAATTTTTAACTTTTTTCTAAATTTCTATTTTTTCTGATAACCCAAAATTAAAAATTTATTAAATTACTCTTTTTAAACTGTTAGATGTAGATATACTAAATTCATTTTTATAATCAGAATATATAATTCAATTAAATTGATTTTATGATTAATTAAATTAATTCATTTTGAATAAAGTATAATTTAATGAAATGTTACTATATTATTTTTGCACAAAAATGAAATTGTGAAAAATTGAGAAAATTTTTTATCAAAATTTTGTAAAAATGTAGATTTTTATGAAAATTATAAAAAATTTAAAAAAAAAGTTTTAAAGATATGAAACAAAAATATAATAAATTTAATTTTGGAAATTGTGGAAAATAACAAAATAGTTTTTGAATAATAGAATAAAAAAAATAGTTTTAAAAAAAGTTAAAAAAAATTATATAAAATAATTTT
>NZ_JAFRJO010000047.1 GCF_017432245.1 Methanobrevibacter sp. | reverse complement strand
TAATTAAGGACGTGAGGTAAACCTATGATTGTCCTAGGTGTGTTTTTCAATGTCTGTGTTAGATACTCTTAAATCCCTCATCGGTAGGGCAAATAAAGATATAGAAGAGAACTTATCTAAAGAAGCAGAGTCTGTTGAAGAAGCTGCTGATTCTATACAGACATCTTCAGAAGAGGAAATTGAAACCAAATCTGATTCTGAAACTATTTCTGAAGAAGAAGCTACTGACGTACCTATTGAAGAAGTAGCTGAAGCTGAAGAAGAAGTTGAAGCTGAAGAGGCTCCTGTTGAAGAAGAAGCTGTTGAAGAAGCAGTTGAAGAGGTTCCTGAAGAGGAAGTTTCTTTAGATAATGACGATAAACTTTCAGAAGATGAAGCTCCTGAAGAAGAAGCTTCACAAGAAAATGAAGAGAGCGATAATATGACTTTATTAAAAGAAAATGATATATATTCAATGGATGATATTGATAAAGAATTTACTCAAAAATTCGTTGATGCTGGAATTGAAACTGTAGACCACTGTTTCCAATGTGGTACCTGTGGTGGAGGATGTCCTTCTGGTAGAAGAACTCCTTACAGAGTAAGACAAATTGTAAGAAAATGTTTATTAGGACTCAGAGAAGAAGTAGTATCTGATCCTGCATTATGGATGTGTACCACCTGTTACACCTGTCAAGAAAGATGTCCTAGAAGTGTAAAAATCGTAGACATCATCAAAATGGCACGTAACGAAGCAGCTAAAGCTGGATACATGGCAGATGCTCACAAAGCAACTGGGTCCTATGTAATTAAATTCGGTCACGGTGTACCAATCAACGACAAAACCAAAGATTTAAGAAAAGCTATTGGACTTGACGAATTACCTCCAACTGTACATGCTTTCCCTGAAGCATTAGAAGAAGTACAAAAAATCTGTGCAGCATGTGAATTCGATAAATTAATCGGTTTCAACATGGAAAAAGGAGAATTAGAATAGATTTATTAAGGAGTTATTATTATGGAGATTGCATATTTCTTAGGTTGTATTATGAACAACCGTTACCCTGGTATCGAAAAAGCAACTAGAATCTTATTCGATAAATTAGACATTGAATTAAAAGACATGGAAGGAGCTTCTTGTTGTCCTGCACCTGGTGTATTCGGATCCTTCGACCAAACCACCTGGGCAGCTATTGCAGCACGTAACCTCGCTATTGCAGAAGAAATGGGTGCAGAAATCATGACCGAATGTAACGGTTGTTTTGGTTCCTTACGTGAATGTGACCACTTATTAAAAGAAAACCCAGCTAAAAAAGAAGAAATTAACGCTATTTTAGCTGAAACTACTGACAAACAATACAAAGGTGAAACTAAAGTAAGACACATGGCAGAAATTTTATACAACGACGTAGGTCTTGACAAATTATCTGAAATGTTCACTAAAGACTTAGGTATTAATGTAGCTGTACACTACGGATGCCACTTCTTAAAACCTACCGCAGAAGTAGGTATCGAAGAATCCGCAGAAAACCCAACCATCTTAGATGAATTAGTAGAAATCACTGGTGCTAAATCTGTACCTTACAAAAACAAAATGATGTGCTGTGGTGCAGGTGGAGGTTTAAGAGCTAGAGATATTGACGTAACCTTAAGTTACACCAAAGAAAAACTCGACGCTATGGCTGAAGCTGGTGTAGACGCTATTGTAGAAGTTTGTCCATTCTGTCACTTACAATTCGATGTAGGTCAAACTGAAGTAAACGCAAAATACGGAACTGACTTTGCATTCCCTGTAATGCACTTAGCTCAATTATACGGATTAGCTATGGGATTAAGCGCAGACGAATTAACTTTCGATGCACAATTAATCGATGCAGCTCCTGTATTAGAAAAATTAGCATAAGTAGATATTATTATTCTACTTATTATTTTCTTTTTTTTTAATCAATTTTTTTAGTTCGAATATTTAATAATTATTTAAACCGCTACTTTTGTTAATTTTAATTGCCCAATGATCTAAAAATTATTAGTATATTAGTAAACTGATTTAATAATATTGAATTATTATATTGTATAATAATTATTAGTATAATAATAAACTATATTAATTACTATAACTAAAAATATATTCATATAATTTAATAATATAAAAATTATATAAGATTTGGATAATAATTACACTAGTTTTCTGGTCTGATCACTGGTCTTACTAGATGATTTTAATAAATTAAGAATTTGGAGAAATAATATGTTTATTGCAATTTTAGGCGGAATATTTAAATTTAAAGACCTTCCTGAAGAATATGGTCCTTATGTACAATTTAAGGCAGCTATTGAAGGCAGAGATGAAATTGATGATAATGATGAAATCGCTATTTTAGATATCACTGGCACTGGCAGTCATCATGTTCTCTTTTTAGACAAATACAACAATCTTAATGAAATCAAAAGAGAGTTAAGAGAAGCAGACGCAAAAGTCAATGTCACTACCTTAAAAATATTGGAAGGACATTTATGAGTACATTGCCTATAGAACAATCCTGGTTGGTTATGGCTAACCTTTCTTCAGAATTGCACAAGAAAGGCATTCCAATTCCAAAGGAATTGAATAAGGATTTAGGGCTTGTCAAATCCCAAATTGGCTTTTACAAGAAAGACCCATCTCACCCAGATATGATCAATGAGATGGCTAAAGCTGACATGTCCTTAAATGAGATTCAAGGAGTATTGCTCTCTCTTGCAGAAAGTTATGACAAGGAATTTTATGAGGAATGGTTAGACAAGCTTCAAAGAGCAAATAGGGGAGAAGAAATCTTTAAGATTTCAGATACACAATCTAGATTCATTCAAAATGTTCCTCCAGGATTATCATATGCAAAGATTACTTTAAGAAATCCAATTGCAGAAGATAGAGTGCAGGAAATAGCTGAATATTATGGACTCATAATGGAATTTGACACTGATTCAACCATTGCATTGTATGGTGAAAAATCAAATATCCAATTGGCTTTAAAGGAAATGGCTCCATTTTTCGCTGAATAAACATAATGATAAAAAGATTTTTCTTTTTTCTAATCATTTTTGAATTATAATTACACAGTCAATTTTAATTGAATTTTAAAGTTTTAAGGTCGTTTTAAAATGAAAATTTTAGCAATTAGTGATGTGCACGGTAAAAAAAGTGAAGATTTAATCAATTACTTAAAACAAAATGATGATATTTCTTTAGTATTGATTGCTGGAGATATTACAGATTTCAGCATTACTGAATTTGAACCATTAAGTTTTGTAAAACCATTTATCGATGAAATAGTTGAAGAATGCAATGTGGATGTATTTGCAATTCCAGGTAACTGTGACCCTGCAGGTATCTGTAATGCCATTAAGGAAAGCGGTCCTGATGAAAGGCCTGCATTCTGTTTGCATGATCAATTGATAGCTTATGAAAATGTGGTTATCATGGGTTATGGGGGATCCAATCCTACTCCATTCAACACTCCTGGAGAAATCGATGATGACAAGATTTATCGCCATGTATATGAGCTTTTAGCTGAGTATGACTATATTGGAAACGATGAAGTTCCTAGAGTAACCATTTTGCTTACTCATGCACCTCCATATGACACTAAAGCAGATACCATTGAAAGCGGTGCTCATGTGGGAAGTCAAGGTGTTAAAAAGCCTATTCATGAATTCCAGCCTAACATAAACATCTGTGGTCATGTACACGAAGCATGCTCCATTGACATGATAGGTAACACCACTGTTGCAAACCCTGGAAGACTTGCAGAGGGACATGCAATTTTAATTGAAGTGGATGAAAATGCTATGTATACCATAGGAATAGTTTCATTATAATTGATTCAATCCCAAAGCTTTGGAGGTTAAAATATGTTAGAAAAGACTAAAGTTAAAGATTTAATGACAAAAGACGTTTTAACAGTTGATTGTGAAGAAGCAACTGTTTTCGCTTTTGAAAAGCTAATGAAACATAAGATAAGTGCAATGCCTGTTCTTAAGGATGGGAAAATGGTAGGTATCGTAACCGCTACCGATTTAGGTCATGATTTGATTTTAGACAATTATCAATATGGTACCAAAGTTAAATCCGCTATGGCGAGGGATGTTGCATGCGTATCCTCTGAAGATACCATTAAAGATGCAGTTTCTGTAATGTTTGATAAGGCTCCTGGAGACAGCATTATTAATCAATTGCCTGTTGTTGACGATGGCGAGCTTGTAGGTATCATATCTGATGGGGATATTATTAAAATATTAAAAGAATATTTATAATTTTTTTTATGATAATTTAATTTATTTTTATTCTATTTCTATTTATTTCCATTTTTCTTAATTTGTTTTATTTTTATTTTATTCTATTTTTTATCAATTTTATTTACTTATTTTTTATTTATTTTTAATATTTTTCATTATTTTTTCTTAAATTCCTTTTTTATCAAGTATTTTTTAAAATAGGTCCTTTAAATTAAACTATTTTTTCATTAATAAAGTTTATATAACATTACAATAATATATTATAATTGGCTAGACTGGAGGGTTAGGAGTCCTCTGTAAGCACAAATCTCCTTTGGTGCAGTCGAAATAGAGGAGGCGGCATTTGGATTCAATCATGGCCTGTGAAGCTAATGTCGAAGCCCCGTCCTGCAGGATCAATGGTGTCAAGGGTATTACTGGAGGGTAATATTTAATTGGCTTTATTGTGGGAACGTGTCAGGCCTGGAAAGGAGCAGCTCTACCGCTTACAGCTGATGCTTGTAGAACCGCGGGGTGGAGTTGGTTTTTCAGATAACCACGGCTGATGAAGGGTGTCCACTCCTTTATGTGCCACTTAAATGAGCTTTTTTTAATATCTTTCATCATTCCATATTTTTTCTAGTTTTTCAATGATTGTTTCATTAATTATTGTCCTATTGCATATGAACCTATTTATAGTTTTAATTAAATAATCTAATATGTAAATAAAGGATTGTTTTCATGGCGATTAAATCTAAAAGAATTTTCTATTTTGATGCTTTAAGGGCACTTGCAATAATTTCAGTCATACTGATACATGTCTACACTTTAACTAGAGGGTATGTTCTTTCAGGTTATGGTACCATTCCTTCATTTGAGTGGATCTACACTCAATTTATAGGAAACAGCTTTAGAATAGGTGTTGACTTGTTTTTAGTTTTATCTGGTGCTTTGTCACTTGGAAGAGTTTGGTCAATAAGGGCATTTCTGTCAAAAAGGTTGCCTAGGATAATATTACCATTCCTATTTTGGGGAATTGTATTGAGCATAATCCTAATTTCCCTATCATATTTCCTGAACTATCCTTATATCAAGTCTTTTGACTTAATGAGCATTTTAACATTTATTTACAATGCATTTATGGCAAAATCAATAGGATTTGCTCCATATTGGTTCTTTTGGATGATTCTTGGAACTTACTTGATCATGCCTATATTCAATAAATGGATTATCAATTCAGATTTAAAAGAATTGGAATACTTCCTTTCAATCTGGCTTTTAACATGTTTATTTACTTTCACTTTAAAGACAAATTTTCCAGTAAAGCTCATATACTTCTTCAGTCCAATTGGGCTTGTGGTTTTAGGCTATTACTTAAGGTATACTGAGAGAAAACTATTGAACAACCCTTATTTTGGAATACTTTTAATAGTTTTATCAAGCGTTTCAATGTTGGCATTCAGTTATTTGCTCTCAACTGACCATAGTTTTTATAATTTTGACAGATATTCATTTTTAACAGCTATTGAAGTTATTGGAGTATTCATTCTCTTTAAAAGCTTCAATAAATTTAATCTTGATTTCCTATCAAATGAAAAATCTTATCTATATAAATTATTTGTTGATAAGGAGAGCATATTTAAGAAATTCTCATTTACTTTAGCGAAGTACAGTTATGGAATTTACCTTATTCACACAGCAATACTTTCAATTTTGTATAGGTCTATCAGCATTAGTTACTTTAGTTATACAAGCTATTTCCTAACATTGTTTATTCTGGATGTGTTTATTTCAGTACTTGTGATGAGTGCCCTATCAAGGATTCCTCATGTCAAGGATTGGATTGGAGCAAAATGAATATGTTTAGATAATTTTGAAACGGATTTAAAAAGGTAAAATGCTCAATTCTTAAAAAGAAAAAGTTTATATAATAAGTAAATATAAAATAGTAATGTTGTATTTTATACACAAAGATTAAATAACTTTTTTTAATTTCTAGTCGGGATGGCCCAGCCTGGTACGGCGTCGGACTGCTAATCCGATGATCAATAGATCACCGGGGTTCAAATCCCCGTCCCGGCGCTTTTTTAAACTATTTTTATTTTTAACTTTTCTCATAGCTATTTATATGTTTTTTTTTAAAAAAATAAGAGTTTTAATCAATTATTATTCAGCTTAATAATCAATTAAAACTAAAGATTAAGATTTTATTGAGCCATCTAAAAGTTTATGGAACTGAATTGGCCACATAACTGATAATTTTTAGTGTTCCAATTTCGGATGTTGCCTAAAGTGTTTCTATGGCTTGTTGTATCCGCAACCACCCACTTTTTGTTTATATACATTTGGGCCCATATGTGACCGGAAACATATCCGTTGCTAAACTTACAATTGCCTCCTTTCACATACCTTGCAGGAATTCCTGAAGCTCTTGACAATGCAATCAATAAATGGCTTTGGTCAACGCAATTGCCTTTTTTTGTTTGAAGTGTCTTTACAGCCCCTCTTCGGGTGTTTCGATATTTTTTGTATTGGATATTGTCACGAACCCAATTGAATAACTTTTTGCCCTTTTCATAATCAGATTTGAGTTTGGAGGTCAATGTTTTTGCTAAATCCTGAATTTCCTTATTCTTCACCTGGCAGTTTTTACTGCTAGCTAAGCATTTCCTTAAGACTTCATTAATTGAATTCTTGTTTGAGCTCACTGTCTTGGAGGCAGTTTTTTTAACAGTTGATTTTGTTGCAGTTTTCTTTGCTGTTGCCTTTGTTGTATTTTTGGCGGAAACCTTAATGTTCACTGTTGATTTTCCATTTATATCCACATTGATTTTGCTGGTATTTAGCTTAACATTTGCTTCATCAGTTTTAGTTACATCCGCTTGATATTTGCTCGGATCTAACCTATCAAGGATATTATTCAAAATATTATGGATATTATTTAGAGTCCTTTCAACTAAACTGGCATTTTTTGAAGAGTCATCCTCTTTATTAGATGCCGTCTTTGTTGTAGTGTTCTTTGTTTTATTTGCATTGGTTTTTGCAATATTGCCTGTGGTTTTATTCACTGTTTTATTTGATGTTTGCTTTGATGTTTTTGAACTGGCATTGACAGCAGATTCGGATTTATTCTTATTTAATTTATCATTTATTTTATCTAAATCCAAATCATCAAGCCTTACGGTATTAGGTAGCCTACTGTTCTTATTGAAAAAATCTAAACATTTGCTGTATGAAAGAATCAATTGATTATAAGGGATATTTCCCTTTGATGATGAAACCCAATTCGGAGCTCTCCTGTTCTTTTCAATGAATTTTCTGGTTTTGCCTGCTATCTTGACATACTCTGTTTTATTCAAAGATCCCTTAACGGATTTGGAATTGCTGTTGTTGTATTTCTTCACCATATTCCTATTTATTTCAATCTTTGGATTGGAGTTGTTTTCAACAGCCTTTGTCATCAAATACAAATATTCTGTATTTGAATAATTCTTATTGCTTATTCTGACTTTTGGAAATTTCCCATTCTTTTCAACGTAGTTGATAAAGCTTGTTGATGTCTTTGCCAATGTCTTTTTGTTTACGGTTGTTTTATTTTCTTTTGTTGCAGATGCAGATGCTTTCTTTGATGCGCTTGTTGTTTTTTCATTGTCCGTACTTGTTGTTTTTTTATTTGCTGTGCTTGTTTTGACTTTTGTTGCAGTGCTTGACTTGACTGATGAAGAATCAGACTTAATGGTTTTTTCATCTAAATTATCAGCACTTATAGATTGAGCACTTATGCTGCTTATGCTAAAGAAGAGCACTACCAATAAAGCCAAAATAATCATTTTAGTTCTAATGCTAACACCTCATTTTTCTTTATTCTCCTCCTT
The DNA here is from genome assembly GCF_017432245.1 of Methanobrevibacter sp. GTDB lineage: Archaea > Methanobacteriota > Methanobacteria > Methanobacteriales > Methanobacteriaceae > Methanobrevibacter. The sequence goes on along the minus strand of NZ_JAFRJO010000047.1, from coordinate 3,183 downwards.
TAATTTTTAAACTATCTTTAAAAAGTTATTTTTTATGATATTTTTTATTTAAAGATTAGTTAATTCTTATTTAGCTTTTTTAATTTAAATATATTTTCTAATTGTGATTTTGTGTAAAATCACAGTTTTATTTTTAAAATAAAGATTATATATTACTTATATGGTGATATAAATATTAAAATGAGATTATAAATTCCACTATGGTTCTTAAATTGATTTTATTTTGTAATTTCATATCAAAATTTAAGTTTCATCATAGTAAAATTTATTATATTCGTATAAACAAACTTTATATTGATTTTATAAAAACAAGTATTTTAAAAAGGACTAAAGCATGTTTAAGGAAAAGAACATAATTGTAAAAAATCCGCTAAAGGCAGATATACGTTTTGGACTGGTTTATCCAAACGTTTATAAGACTGCAATGAGTTCATTAGGATACCAGATTATTTATAATTATATCAATGAAAGGGAGGATACATACTCTGAAAGAATCATTTATCCTTCCACAAGAAGTTTGGAGACCAACAGTCCATTGGCTGACTTTGACATTGTTTCATTTTCACTTCAATATGAACAGGATTATTTCCATGTATTGGAGATGTTGAGGGAAGCGGACATTCCATTGAGAAGAGAGGATAGAACTTCAGATGATCCTTTAATCATTGCTGGAGGTCCTTGTGCAAGTGCTAATCCATTGCCCTTATCTGACTTTATAGACGTTTTTGTTGTTGGTGAAGCGGAAGCGGTTTTGTATGACTTTTTGGATTTGTACTCTTCGTTGAACCTATCTAAAAAAAGTAAAAAGACTAAAAGCAATAATAATGATGTGAGCATTGCTAATGATAAAATGGATTTGACTCCTTTTTTAGACATCGAAGGTTTATACATCTCTGAATTCAACAATGAAACAAACATAGTGCTTTCGGAGGATATGGATAGCATATATCATTTAACTTGTCCAATTGTAACTGAGACTGATGATAAGGATTTCATTCCCGCATTTTCCAATTCCATTCTATTGAATGTTTCAAGAGCATGCACAAGAGGATGCAGGTTCTGCATGTCCAGCTATATGTATAGGCCACTTAGAGAAACAGATCTGGAGGATTTATTTTCAATTGCAGAGGAAGCTAGAGCAAATACTGGATTGAATAAGATATCCTTGATTGGTGCTGCTGTATCAGATTACTCTAAAATAAATGAATTGACAGAAGGATTGAAGGAAAGGGGCTTTCAGGTATCCACCCCTTCAATGAGAATTGAGTCCATCACAAAGGAAACCTTGACTGCACTCAAGTCAAGTGGATTGAAGACCTTGACAATAGCGCCTGAATCAATTTATTCCCTAAGGCGCAGAATCAATAAGGACATCAAGGATGAAGAGGTTCTTAGAGTCATAAGTGATGCTGTTGAACTTGGTTTTAATATTAAATTGTATTTTTTAATCGGTTTGCCCTATGAGTCTGAAGACGATATTAAAGAACTTACAAGTATGATGAAGCAAATTGATTCTATGAAGTATGATATTGATTCAAATTCTACATCTTCAATTAAATTAAACGCCAATTCAATTAAATCAATGTCTACTTCATCATCAGAAAATGATAGCGTTTCAAGTGGGTCCAAATCTAAAAAATCCAAGAAAAAAGATAAAGGAATCAAGTCCAGAAAAAAACCTAAAGTTTCAATCAGCTTTAGTGTAAATCCTGTCATTCCAAAGCCACATACTCCTCTTCAATGGGAAACTTATGACATGAAGGAAATCAAGTCAAAGATAAAATATCTCAAGAAGACTCTTAAGGGTTTGGACATTAAGTTTGACAGCGCTAAAATGGGCCTTATACAATATGTATTGTCATGTGGAGACAAGGATATTGGAAACCTTATCGAAAGGTCTTTGAATGAGAAGATAAGCATTAGAGAGTGGGCTCAAAATGCTCCAAGTTATGATTTGGAAGATGAATTGCCTTGGGATTCAATCAATGTAAGTGTAAGCAAGGAGTTCTTGAAGTCAGAATATGAAAAAATTAAGACAGGTGAACAGACTCCATGGTGTGAAGATGGAATCTGTTACAATTGCGGTGCTTGCAATTAAATTAAAGTAAATTAAATATATAAAATATTAATTCAAATATATTAATGTATAAATTTATTATTTTTATAATAATCAATTTTTATAATCAATTTAAAATTTAATTTTAAATAATCAATTTCAAATTCGATTAAATTATTCTATTAATTGTTATTTTTATTAAAGGTGTTATTATGTTAAATTCTGCTAAAAGAGTTGAAACCATAGAATTGTCTCTAATTAGAAAGATGTTTGAAGTTACCAATCCTGATGCAGTCAATTTGGGAATCGGTGAACCTGACTTTGATGTTCCTCAAAACATCAAGGATGCAATGAAAAGAGCTATTGATGAGGGATACACCAAATACACTTCAAATAAAGGTTTGATTGAACTTAGGGAAGCTATTGTAGAAAAGCTTGCTAAAGACAACAATATAAAAACTGATGCTGAAAACGTTATAGTCACTTGCGGTGCAAGTGAATCATTATACACTGCTGCACAGGCTTTGTTTGAAAAAGGAGACAATGTGCTTGTTCCAAATCCTGGATTTTTATCATATTACACCTGTGTGCAATTGGCTGAAGCCAATGTTGTTGAAGTGACCACTCCTATGGAAAACGAGTTTAAGATGAAAGTGGATGATGTTCAGGAAAAGATAGACAAGAATACAAAAGGATTGATCATAAACTCCCCTTCAAATCCAACCGGTGCAGTGATGGATAAGGAGGATATCAAGGGAATTGCAGACTTGGCAACAGACCATGACTTTTACATTATTTCAGATGAAATCTATGAAAAGATTATTTATGGTACCAAAAACCACTCACCTGCAGAATACTGTGAAAATGTAGTTACAATCAACGGATTTTCCAAAACATATGCAATGACAGGCCTTAGAGTTGGCTATATGGTTGCAAATGATGAAGTGACTGAGAATTTGCTTAAGGTTCACCAGTACTGTACTGCAAATGCTCCTTCAGTTTCTCAAGTGGGAGCTATTGAAGCGCTTACAGGACCACAGGATTCAGTTAAAAAGATGGTTGCTGAATTCTCTAGAAGAAGAGACCTAATCGTTTCAAGCTTAAACGATATGGGATATGAAACAGTG
>NZ_JAFRJO010000046.1 GCF_017432245.1 Methanobrevibacter sp. | reverse complement strand
CCTTAACTCTTTCATTTCTGCAATAGCTCTTTTTGCCTCACTTAAGATATGGCCTTCATCCACAGTGAGAAGCTTTCTATTCTCCATCAATATCTTACCGTTACAGATAGTGGTGTCAACATTGGAACCGTTAGCGGAATAGACCAAGTTGGATGAAAGTGCATTGCTCATTGGAGTCATGTTAGGAGCGTTTGTGTCAACAAGAATAAGATCCGCTTTCTTGCCAACTTCAATTGAACCTGCATCAATGCCTAATGCCTTTGCACCATTGAATGTTGCCATGTTAATCACTTCATCAGCAGTAGCAAGTTTCGGATTGAGAGTTGAAACCTTTTGAAGAAGTGCTGCAAACTTCATCTCATCGAACATGTCAAGATTGTTATTGCTTGATGCACCATCAGTACCTAATCCAACACATACACCTTGACTTAATAGTTCACCTATAGGTGCTGCACCTGATGCAAGTTTCATGTTACTGCATGGGTTGTGTGAAACCTTGACATCATACTTTTTGATTAAATCTATCTCATTTGCATCTAACCATACACAATGAGCAGCCACAATATCATCATTTAATATGCCAATGTCATCTAAATACTCGAAGGGTCTTTTATTTTGATGTGCTTCCTTACAGTCATTAATTTCCTTCATTGTCTCATTCATATGAATGTGGATACCAACTTGGTACTTATCAGCTTCCTTTCTGACCCTCTCTAGAAGCTCACTTGAAGTGGTGTAAATTGAGTGTGGACCAAACATTGTAGTGATTCTTCCATCTGCAGTATTGTTGTGATTTTTTATTAAAGATATGTTTTCCTTGAATTCATTTTCACGTTTTTCCTCAATGCCGAAATCAATCATACCATATGACAACACTGCCCTCATACCGATTTCCTCAACTGCCTGTGCGACACCATCCATATAGAAGTACATGTCTGAAAATGTGGTTGTACCGCTCTTGATCATTTCAGCTGCACCAAGAAGTGCACCTATGTAACAGTATTCCCTGCTTAGGTGTGCTTCCATAGGCCAGATGTGATCGTTAAGCCAAGTGTCCAATTCAAGGTCATCAGCGATTCCACGTAAAAGTGACATTGAAATGTGAGTGTGAGTGTTGATGAGCCCTGGCATTAGGATCTTGTCTGTTGCACCTATTATCTTTTCTGCATTTGATTCATCGATTGTATCGTTGATTTCTGCAATCCTATCTTCAACTATCAATACATCTGCAGATTTCTCTTCTGTTTTTCCATTTCCCAATGGATTTAAAATAGTTGCATTCTTGATTAATATGTTTTGACTTTCCATTGAAACACCTATGAATTAGTAATTATGAAATTTTTTAATTTATTTATAATCTATATATATTTTTGATTAGATTAAATTTAAAGATTTTTATTATTGGGAATGATTGAAGAAAATAATCTTTATTTAAAAAAATAGCGGCAAATATAGATTAATAGCTAAAGAAAGATTAAGACTAAAATATACGAACAATAAAATTGTTTAAAAAAACCAAATAATAGGTTAGTAAAGGGGTTTCGTTAAACATATATTTTAGGAAAAATAATATAGTTTGATAGTTTTAATAAATTTTTTAATTATATAGTTTTAGGGTAATTTAATCTCACATCTTTAGCTAAAAATCTATATAAAGTATAATTGAAAAAATATCCATTATACTTTATGTAATATATGTTTTTTATCTAATATAAATTTTTTTAATAATGGATTGATAAAAATTGTAAAATTATTAAAAATTTTAAAAAAAGTTGAAAATTAGTACTGATTTTTGATTAAATTTTTAAAAAGTAGAGCAGTATAACCAAATGATTATACTGCCTTAACATGATTTGATAACTAAAGTGATATGTATTCTAATTTAAGATATTAGAAATATCACAAGATATGATTTATAATAAGTCATTTAAGTATTTTATGATTATAAATGGAAATGGATGAAAAAATCAGCCCAATAAAAAATAGGAATGAATGAAAAAATTACTTATAGAAAAAATCACCACACCAAAATAGAAAAGAATAAAATAAGAATGAAATAATAATATTAATTATCTAAAAATCAAAAATTCAATTTTGGGGGTTAATATGAATACAAGAGATATTATATACATATGCGCTACAATAATCATTATTCTTGCTATTGGAGTCTTTGTATTGTCCAATCCTTTTGGAGGTGCTGGTGAAACTGCAATTCTAACTATGGAAAGCAGCCAACATCTTTATGAAGGGGACAGCCTGATACTAAAGCTTTCTGATGAGGATGGAAACGCGATTTCAGGTGAAAAGATCGAGATAAACCTCACCCATGCATCTAATGGAGTCACTGAAAACTTCACTCTCAAGACAAATGGAAATGGAGAGTGCAGACTAGAGGATCTTATAGCAGACAACTTCACACTTAGTGCTAAGTTCAATGGAAACAAGGATTACAAACCGGCTATGATTAGCGGAATCATATATGTGAAGAAAATCGCTCAATCATCAAGCAGTGACAAATACAAAACAGACAATAAGGTGGATGATGTCATTGATGGGTGGAATCCATCAGAGCATGAGGTTTCCAGAGAAGATCTTGGAGATGGAACATACAGAATAACCTACGATGACGGATACTTTAGAATAGTTGATGAAGATGGAAACATCTTGACTTATGGGTACTGATTATTAATCAGTACTTTACTCTTTTTTTAAAAAACTTGATAAATAAAAATTAGCTAATTGTCAAATTATTTGACAATTAATAAAAGATAACCAACCCCTACAATATTAGCTTAAAGGAACTAACATTTTCTAATCATAGAAAATTACCCTTATAATCAATTCAGATCCAACCCCCAATATAATAATTTTGCATTAATGATCTGATAAAAGAGAAACAATTAATCAAACCCCTTTAAGATAATTAAGGTTTCAATTTCAAGACTATTAATAATTATTATATGTTCCTAGAGAATCAGTCATTTTGAAATACAAGGATAATTGTAACCAACCCTTTTATTTAATAAAGTATACTTTATTACAATAATAATTTTTGTAAAAATGAGTATATTAAGTTTTTTATTTTGGTTATAAATACTTAATTGAGTTAAGAATTGATTAAAATGGGGGATTTTTGATAATATTTTGAAAGTATCGATATGCAAATGATAGTAATTTGATAGATAAGTGATAGATATATGATAGATATTAGATATATAATTGATAGATAAGTGATAGATATATGATAGATATTTAATATCTATTTGATAGATATTTGATAGAAAAGTTAATTGTTTAAATCGCTTAAATCCAAAATCTTATTATGAATAAAATCAACCAATTCTTTTCTATTGTCTGATGTTTTTCCGGGATTTAATGGAAATGCCCCTACTGACTTCAATTTCATTTCATCTTCATGATATAATCTCTTTTTTTCTCCAGGATAAAGAACATAAGCACCAATTGTATCTGCAATAGCATCCTTGTAGGCATGCATCTTTACAACATCCTCATTCTTGAAGGATTCCTCATTGATGTTCAACTTGTATTTTGCATCAAAATGAATAATGTATCTTTCTTCTCCAATATGAATTACTAAACTGTAATCTGGCCTTAAATTGACTGAATAAGAATTATAGTCACTGAATTTGCTTTTTCTAAAAGTTTTGTTATACAATAAATCTATTCTTATACTATCATAATTTGCATTGAAAAAGAATTTCTTGACAATACCCTCTCTTAATGATATTGTCATATTATCTTCACTAAGGGAGAAAATGTCATTGAAATCTATTGTAGAATCACAAATATTGCTAATCATGTCTGCCAGTTCAAAATAGCACCAATACTCATAAAGCTCAAAGACCTTTTTCTCATTTCCTTTGAATACATCGGTGACTTCATCCCATTTCAGCTTGAAACCTAACTCAAACATCAGATAGTATTGGAGGATATCACGATACCCCTCCTTTTTTTGAAGAAGCTGTGAATTTAAAGGCACATAATCCATCATGCCGATATCCTTAAAGTATCTCTGTGATAGATATGCGCTTATTGTTTCTTTGTATACTTGAAGCTTGTCTTTAATGTATCCTTCTGGGACTTTTTTCAATAATTGATTGATTAAATTCTCAATTGATTCCAAAAAGTTCTTATAAAAACGATTTTCAGGAACATCAATATTATCAATGTATTTTGTCTCATTAATCTTTAGTGGAATATGACCTTTTGTTCGCTTATGCCATATGGAATCAGGATCATTTGTCTTTGTCAAATTATCAGAATTAGAGAATACATCTATCAAATCACTTGGATTTATATTGGATGCAAATGATGTAGGAACTTCCTCTTTTGTATCAATTAGTGCTGAATACAAGTTTCGGGAAAGATATTCGATAGTGGATGGCAAGTTTTCATCCTTAAATAAGTATTCAAGCAGCATGAATTCCTCATAGCTTGACTTATCCTGTATACTATCTAAATCAAAAAGTTGGGATAATGGTGAAGATGATTCGTATATCAGACTTTGAGAGTATTTGGACAAATCCCCTATCATAGCCGCATATTCAGTTGCATAATCGATTTTGCGAGAACGAACTTCAAATGGAATTTTGAAAATGGATTTATTGTTTTCATAAATATCAAAATAGCTTTTTCCAACATAAGACCCAAAGGATAAGAATCCATTATAACTATGCGGAAAGAGCTCTAAAACTGTAGCTTCAAATTTCAATATGGAGTGGAAAACATCTAAATCCTTGAATTCCTTATCCAACTTATAGTTTGGCTTAAAACTTAAGTTATATCTGAATTCCTCTAACAGCATTATATTGATATTGTTTTCACTGTTTTTGTAAAATTGAATTGGAGTCTTATTGTCATATTCATATACTAATGGAACATTATATAAAATAAGAGAGGCATTAGAAGGTATATTGTATATGGAATTGTCTAGTTTGATTTCCTTATTAAAATCTACAATAGTCCTTGTGGATTTAGTAGAACGTTCCAGTCCAATTGAAAGTTTGATAGTTCCTAAAAGCTCTCCTTCATCATTATGAGCTTTTATTTTAATATACTGTTCCATACTTTAACCCATAAATCTAATTAATAAATGATACATAGCGTTGTTTAGTTAAAATATCCTTCATTTCTTTTAATTTACGAGCAGATTCAGGATATTTGGATGTTTCATATGTTAAATGATTACCTACAGATTTAGCATATAATTTATCTAAGGTTTCTCCAATAATTTTTTCAGAACCGTGTAATTTAGGAAGTAACTTTTGCTTTATGCATGCATCAAAGTAGCGAGTCCAATTAACAAACTCATCAGGTTCACCTTCATATTCCCATGCTACAGCCATAAAACGTACTATTTCATTGATGACTCTGAATCCAAAATCAAACCCAGATTCCTTTAATATTTTTTGGAACTCATAGATTTCATTAGTCAATAAATTCCAGAATGCTTCTCCTTCATATTCCACTTCATCGAATAGATTCCTTAGTTCATCTATTCCATAAGAACGAATCTCATTTCCTGCCAATGGATTTTCCAAGTAGGATATGTTTCCACTTGGTGCTGTGAGATTGATTTTATTATTCATGTAATCAGAAGCAGAATAAGTCTCAAACTCAATAACATTAGCACGATCCAAAACCTTTGGAGAGAACATGTAAGTGGTTTCATCTACATTCACCGTACCTATGATGAATAGGTTTTCAGGTAGAGTGAGTTCTTTTTCTCCATATAGTGGGATTTTCTCTCCACTTTCAATAGCTGATAGGAAGTCAGCAAAGTAACGTTCTACATGAGATAAGTTCATTTCATCTAGTATGAGGAAATATGGTTCTGTAGAATTATTTGCAGCTTTTATTAAATCATATGCAGGTGTGGATTGGTATTCATTTGTAATTACATTGTAATAGCCTATTATGTGTCTGTTTTCCGTCCAATTAGCACCTACTGGGATTATTTTATAATTAGGACTATTTTGTTTATAATTATTTCCACCCCTTTTTTCTAAAATATCTCTCTTCAAATCTTCTTGATGGCCAAATAATAAATCAATTCCTGTTTTATTTTTATAGGTTACATAATCAATAAATTCTCCAAAAGTAACAAAATTAGATGTTCTATTTTTTTTATATTCAAAAGTATTAGGATGTATTCTTACATAAACAGATTTGCCTTCACCAATTGAATTCTCATCATTTAATTTAAACATGATGTATAATCTAAAAATTGCTTCACCAAATATTTTGTCATCAACAATAACCCTACAACGAGTTTCGTGCCTTAATGGAACAAAATCAGATATATCTCCAGGGAAATCTTTTCTTTTAAGCGGTAATTTTATTCTTTTTAAATTATTGTTTTCTAAAAAACCCTCCAAAATTTCATTACTTTTAATAAAATCTTCTATTAAACATTTTGAAATATCTTTGGAATTGAATTTAATATTAATATTTGAGTCATTGCCTTTCGGATAATTACTTTTTATATATTCTATTATCTCCTCATTTTCTTTAAAACTAATCCAAGGTTCATATACAACATCCGCCATTTGTACTTTACGATTTAATTCAACAAGGCAAGTACCATAATATTCATCAAAGGGATAAAGAGTTTTACTAAATTCATCTTCAAAGTTTTTTGCAAATTGTTTTGAACTCTTGGTCAATTCTACATAATATTCCCCAAAATCATTACCTTTTTGAAAATGTTGTGTATAAAAATAATCTTCATTATTATAATTTTTATCGGCTTTAAAATTTGTGATATCCTCATCTAATAATATTTCTAAAGGAACCTTTTGCTTCTCATCTTCATTTGCCAATTCCGCAAGATGTCGCTTTAATTCATCTCCTTTGTAGAATAAACGAGGATTTAATTTTAAATTTGCATTTGCAGGAACACCATCAACAACAATTGAATAACTATTCTCAAGTTCATCAATTGGAATTAAATCTTTTATATCATTTCTATTTAAAGACCATCCCCCACTTTCAGAGGATTTTCCAACTAAAACTTCAGTATTAATAGAACTGATAGTGTCTTCATTTTCTAAGGGATGATTATCTGTAAGATATTGAGCAAATAGCTGAGACAATTTGGTTTTTCCAGTCCCTGAATTACCTGTCAAAATAGCAAATGGTTTAGCTTTTAAAGACAATAAGTAATTTTCAATTGTTTCCTTATCAAAGAAATATCCTTTATACAAAAGATAATCATAAAATGAATTAAATAATTTTTCTTCAGCCATATCATCTACCCTTTCAGTTTCAATAAAATCTTCTTCTATATCATTATCATAAACATTTTCAAATACATCAACTTCATCCTTATTTCTATTAGCTTTTCCTAAAGCTTCTATCAATTCATCTTTTAATGTGAACTGGAATGCTTTTCCTGTTTTACCTTTATTCCTTGCTCTGACCTCTGATCCATAAAAAAATCTCATCCAATAATTTTCAGTCCCGTCTTTATTATAAACTGCTTTCTTGTTTAAAAAATTCTTTACTCTATTTGAATTAGCAATAATTGTACTGTTATAGGATTTCTCATTACTAAAACCTAATTTTTCTCTTATTTTAATTAATTGACCAGTAGTAACTTGATAATCTACTATATCATACATGATTTCAAGAATACTGAACATTTTATTATCAATTACAGTATTATTTTCTAAAGCAGAGACCCATTCATCAACAGAGATGTCAATTTGATCTGTATAATTATTTAAAACAAATTTACGTAAATCTGAAAATCGTTTTATATCCAAAACTAAATCCTCTGTAGATGGAATAGTATACTTATCATAATATTTAGCCACTATTGTTGCACTATCATGTAACTTTGATTTAACTCTGTTTTCAGCTAAATCTACACTGAAAACTAAATTTTCTTCAAGTTTACCGTTTTCTTCTAAAAACTCCCTAATGTAATTTGATTTATTTCTAAGATAATTAGCATAATATTTACCATATTTGGTTTTAGTTTTTCTTTCATATGGAACTTTTAATATTAAATATAATCCAGACATGTCCGCTTTAAAATAATACATTAGATTTAAGTAAAAATCTTGATCAGCAACAGTGTTATCAATAATTTTTACACGAGGAATGGTTCCTAAATCTTTAGTTCTAGAATAGGAATCTATAGAAAAATTTTCACCTAAAGCACGTTCTAAATCTCGTTTAAAATCATTTTTAATAAATTTAAAAATAGGATTTTTTGAAGAATCATAAGTTTTCCTAGATACTAGATATTCATCTAATATTTGTCTTATATCTTGTTTTAAAATAAGTAAGTCCCCTTTATGTTTATAATAAAAATATTTGTTAATTAACTAACAGTTAATATATAGTTTACTATTTATAAAATATAAAATTTTTTAAAAAAAAAGATGATATCAATTTAAAAAAAATAAAAAATAAAAAAAGTTAATCCATCAAACCAACATAAGATAAGACTGGGTGAACTTTGTCTTCCAATAATTCTAAAGAATTATCATAACAATCATCCATAACTTCTTTAACATCAGTTTCATGATTCCATAAATTTTGAAGAAAATCATAGCCAAATTGTTTGGCTACTTTTCTTAAAACATAAACAGATACGAAGATATCATCAATATAACCATAAGGGCCATATATTTCCTCTGGGATGATATCATCTGGAGCAACATAATATGCAATAGCTGCACTAATTTCTAATCTCATCTGTCTATTAATTTCCTCTTGCGAAAGAAGGTCGCATAAGAGATTAAATAAATTAGGGCCACAATTGATAAAGTATGCGTATTCACCCTCGTATCCCTCTAAGTTTTCTATTAAAGTATCATAGAAATCTTTAAATTCGGACATAAAATCACTTTAAAATAAAAATTATTGTTTTATAAACTTATCAAAATATTTTAATGCTTCAAGCTCTAAATCATCTAATAATCCTTTAGGATTTTCAATGAAATCTTCTTCTAAAAGAGATAGGCCAGTTTTTGCATATTCTTCACATATTTTAAAGTAATCATTACGTTTAGCTAAAACTTCAAAACTCCCTGTTTCCTCAACAGCAACGGCCATCATTAAATAATGAACATTAGAATTTTCAATTGTTGTTTGACGTATACGGCCAGTTTTTTTCTTATCCAAAGGAGTTCTTATTCCTGCTTTTTTCCCATATATTAAGGAAATTGCAAAAATATCTATGAGATTTAAACTTCTAAAAGGTTCTTCAACCATTAATCTTTTTAAAGTTTCATAATCATCTTCATTATAATTAATCCTTCTTTCATTTACTTTAGCCATTTAAAACCACCTTAGACTCTTTACCTTCATCAGAATTATTCCACTCAATCATATATTCTTTTCCAACTGAACCATGTATAGTGTCCCTAAAGTCATCAGTATACTCGGTTCCAGTTACAAGTAAAACTGTTTGTTTATCACCTACAAATTGAGGTAAAAATTCTGCAATGTTATGCCTCATATCAACATCTAAATTACCTAAAGGAGTATCCATAATAATAGGCAGTTCAAATCCAGAAATATTGTGTAATGCAGACATAAAACAAAGACCTAAACATAATTTTTCACCATCTGATAAATCTCCAGGTCTTTCTAAATCACCTAACCTATTTTGAATGAAAACTTCATAATCCTCGTCAATTATTATATCAACAAACTCATCTTCTTTCCAAGAGATTTTGATGAATTTTTCTTTAGTTAATTCTTGAACATTTGCCCTCATTTTTTCTTTTAAATCTTTGTAAATAGTTTCAGTAGACTTACTCATATTTTCACAGAATTCCTTTTTAATTCTGAATTCTTCAATTTCTTTTGAGTAGCGTGCCTCTTTATTAACTAATTTACGTTGTTCCCCTCGTTCTCCTTCTAATTTTTCTATATGAGATTTTAAATTTTTAATTTTAGTTTCTTTACTATCCTTTGATGTTCTTAATTGTTTTCTACGATTGGTTAATCTTTCAATACCTTCAAGAGGATTATCAGTTAATCTAGACTCCACATCTCTTTTTTCAATGATTAATTTTTCTTGCTCTTCATTTATAGAACGAATCTCGGAATGAATCTCAAAAGATCTAGATTTGAATTTTTGAATGTCTTTCATGATAACTTCTTTAACTTGATTTAAAGCAACTGTAAGTTCTTCAGCATGATCAGTTAAAGGATTAGTCTCTTCCAAAAGTTGTTCTAACATTTTTCTGTGTTCTATATCAACTGATAAATCAGTACCACAAATACATTTACCTTCATCTAATAAATCTTGAATGAAACTTCTTTTAAATTTAGGTGGAATATAACCTTTTTGTCTAGATTTTTCACCTAATTCCATAAAACTCAAAAAAGACTCATAAGATAAAATGAATGGGTATTTAGTTAATACATGCTTTTTTCTTTCAGCTTCTAATTTTGACAGTTTTTTATTATTTGAGTCTATTGCATTATCAAGCACTATATTTCTTTCTGCATCTTTTCTAACTTCAGTTGATTTTTTGTTGACTAATTCATCATTAATGTTGTCAATTTCTATTTTAATTTCTTTAAGATCGTTTTCTGTTTTTTCTAAGTCCTCTTCTGCTTCTTTAATCTGTTTATCATATTCACTTACTTTTTCACTAGCCCCTCCAATTTTAGGCTCTAATTGCTTTATTTTAGAAATATACTGATCTTTCACTTTTATCAAATTTTTACTAGCATTTTCAAGTAAGTTTAATTGAGATAAGCTAAATACTGTTTCTCTAATTTTTTTTGTCTTTTCCTTTTGGAAGTATTCGCTTAAACGAGCTCCATCAAAAAAGAAATAATCTTCAATAGCTTGAGGAATTTTACGTTCAATTGTGTATGAATCATTTGCCTTTACTTTAATATCATTGCCTTCTTGTGTTTTAACCTCAAATTTATCCAAACTAGGTTGTGATACTAAGCCTGTTTCTGTTTTACGGAACCCTTTTACTCTATGGAAAGCTAAAATCTCTCCTTCATCTAAAAATTCTAATTCCACACTAACTTTTATTTTATCTCCAATTACTGCCAAATTAGCAGTTTTATTATTACATATTTCCATTGAAGAATCATCCTTATAGTCATGAATTTCAGAACCATAAAGACACCAACTTAAACAATTTAATAGTGTGGTTTTTCCTGTTCCGTTATTTCCTTGAATAATTGTGAAATTTTTACCATCACCTTGGGCAAAATCAATATCAACATTACGATATTGGCGATAATTACGAATAGAAACCCTATTAAGTATCATTTTCCCACCTTAATCTACGAAATTTTCAATTAAACTATCATATTTTTTAAAATAATGGCTTATATCCTCTTTTTCTCTTTTAAATTCCAACCTCAAAGCTTGAATTATGAATGCTTTGGTTTTTTCATCATATTCAGAATTCTGAATATCTTCTATTAGTTTTTTTCCTACTTTTAAAGCCATACAATCACCATTCTCCTAATTTCTTCAATAATTTAATACATTCCCATGAATTTTCTGCATTAGATGCAAATCCCATGTATCTATTGATTTCCTTTTCTCTTATCTTTTCTCCTATTTTAGTTGTTTCTTTTGGAAATACCAAAATATCATAAATAATAGCTCTTTCCTTTCCAGGAGAATTTCTTAAAATACGACCTCTTCTTTGGACGTGTTCTCTTGGATTTGAAGTGCTTGACATAATAATTGCGTTTTCAGCTGAAGGAACATCAACACCTTCATCTAAACATTTAATAGCCACTAAAGCCTTATAAGATCCATCTTCAAACTTTTTAAGCAAATATTCCCTTTCTGAATATATGTCATTTTTCTTCTTTGTAGCCGATTGCTCTTGAGTGAATCTATGTTGAGGAATAATCCTTTTTTCATTTAAAATTTCCTGAACTCTGTCTATTTGCTGTGGAGAGCAAAATACAATTAATTTATCAATGTCTGGTTTTTCTTCTAGTATATCAATAAATGCTTTGTATTTTTCTTCAGCATTGTTAATTATTTTCTGACGAGCAAAGAAATATGTCTCTAAACTTACACCATTTTCATCCTTTTCTTCATCCGCCTCCATCATAACAGCGATTTTCCTACTATAATTAGAATATTTTTCAAATTCATCATAAGTTAAATCAACGAGAATCGGTTTATAAATATAAGGAGTTAAATAAGTCTTTCCAGTATCTGGATTAAACTCATTTAAAGCTCTTTCTATGTCAAATTCAAATACAACTCCACCAAAGAATTCTTCAATAACATGAGTTCCAAAATCATCAAACCATCTTGCAGGAGTTGCACTTAAGCCTAAACGATAATCATAACGATTATTTAATGCAATCATTTGTTTTTCTGAACCTATCCCATGAACTTCATCAACAATTAACAATATTTCTACTTCAAATTCTTGAATTGTATCTAGGAAATAATCTGAAGATAAAGAAATATGTGTTGTTAAAACAACTGCTTTATCAACTAGCCCTAAATAATAATCTGTATATAAATTTTTAAAATCTTTTTTCCATTTATAATTCTTTCCAGATGCGGTTATAATTGGGCCATCATGAAATTTTTTTAATTCATTTATCCATTGATCTATTAAATGAGATTGAGGACATGCAATAACTGTTAATAATCTGTCTTTAGTATCTGAAAGTTGCTTAAAGCAAGAAAGAGCTGTAAAAGTCTTTCCTGTACCTGTAGCCATTTCAAAAATACCTCTACAATCATTATTAAACCAAGAATCGATAGCTTCTATTTGATAATCTCTTAGTTTAATATTTGAGTTACTATTTTGCATTTTCCCAACCTAATAATTTTAAATCTTTTAAAGCTGATTTTAAACGGCTTTTTTCTATATCAATGTCTAACATGAAATCATAATTATTATCTTCTAGTTTTTCACAAAGGAGTTTATTTAAATTGCAATTTATAAATGAAATAAAATTGAAGATAGACACTCGATCCTTTTCTGAAATTATGCCTTTTAAGAAAATTTTTGAATAATCATCTCCGCAATCTTTTTGGAATAATTGTTTTAATGATTCATTTTGAGTTTCCTCATCAATTTTTTCAATTTCTTCTTCAGCTTCTTCTACAGATAAATCCAATTTGTCAAAGTTTTCTTTATAAGGGTGGACATCATAATATTTATTTCTAGCTAAAATAGCTTCTTCTTTTGTTTTGTAAAAACCTAGATTAATATATTCATTATTAACTTTTGTATATACAAACCATTTTGATAATTTCTTATTGAAAGAAATTCCATCAATTTTTTTATCATCATCTAATAAAATATGGATAATAGGAGTTACTAGAGTTAATGGAATATTTTCTTCGGAGGAAATAAAAGTATTTGTAAACCCTTGTTCTTTTAAATCTTTAAGTCTAATAGCTAGTT
This sequence comes from Methanobrevibacter sp., assembly GCF_017432245.1. GTDB lineage: Archaea > Methanobacteriota > Methanobacteria > Methanobacteriales > Methanobacteriaceae > Methanobrevibacter. Next base: position 34,433 of record NZ_JAFRJO010000046.1, on the reverse strand, counting down.
CTGTGGTGTATTTTCCTTCATTAATTCCGATTAACACTTGAATTTCAGTTGGAGTAAATTTGCTTTTACAATCATCACAATACTTTTGGCCAGACCCTCTCTTTTTTTCTTCAAAAGTTTTTTTACAAATAGGGCACACTTTACTATTATTGCTCTCCTTATTATTCTCTGGAACAAATGATAATGATGAAGCATTATCTGTAGGATAATGTCTTAAAATAGGAGTAATTAGAGGATTAGGTATGCCTAATTTATATGCAATTTGAGTATTAGTTTTTCCTTCCATTTTTAATTTCTTAATAGAATTCACTGTTTCTTCAGTGTATTTCCCCTCTTTAATACCAACTAAAGCACTTAATTCTGAAGGTTTATATTTATTTTTGCATTCATCACAATATTTCCTATTTGTAGCATAATCTTTGTGAATAATCTCATTTCCACATATGAGACATTTTTTATGTTTATTAGCAGATACATTAGTTTTAATGGAAACATCCGAATCATTCTTAGGTCCAATATCTTTCGATTCTTCAGATAAATCTAGATTTGCTTCGGTTTTTGCATCTTTAATTTCTGTAGGTCCCCTTAATACATGATTATTCTCAAACTTCGAATCAAAATTATTTTTAATAATGTTTACAACGCCAATTTCTCCCAAATATCTTACAGCCATCAGTTTAGCTTGATATGGAGTGACAAAATTTTGACTTAGGAAAATATGGCCTTCCTTTTTAAGAGTAACAATCCAATCAGAATTTTCATGATTATAATAACATTCAACAAAGTTTTGATAATCTATTAGATTTATTGCTTTATCTAAGGTTTCTTCACTTTTCAAATATTCGTCATAAATATTTAATTTAGGAATTTCTTCTTCCTTTATTTGAATAATATATTCTTCAGAATCAGAATATTCCCTAATAAATTCGTTTAATTTGGTTCTATTAGCTAAAATGATGAGATCATCGGAATCATATCTTAATAAACCATTATCTTCTAAATCTGCAATAGTTATATCCAAATCAATAATATTAAAACCTTTTTCAATCAAAGAAGATTTACTAAATCCTGTTCCAGGTTTTACATATTCTAAAAACTTGTGGATTTGTTCAATTGTCATTTGCTTATCAAAGCAATTAGAACAAATATCAGTTCCATCCTCTTCTTCAATTTCCTTTCCACAAATTCTGCATTTAGGTTTTTCTTTATCATCAGTAAAGCCAAAGTAATCATCAAGTGCGGATTTTGATTTAGATTCCTCTCCTTTTTCTTCAATAGGATTTAATAAAGAACCAAAAGCTTCATTTATATCATCATTGAGATATAATTTATAAATATCATCGGAAAATGGTTTTAAAAATCCATAATCTTTTAATAATTTAAAATTATATTCAAATAATCCTTCTTCATCCCACATATATTCCAATTCAGATGTAGAAAGCATATTAGTTGAAATAGAACCTTCATTTAGTTTATAATAAAGATCTAATGCATAAATTTTCTTTAAGCAATTTTCACATCTTGCAGGGAATTTACGAGAAAGCTCCAATAAATTCTTATTAAGAGTAGATTCTAATTTTTTACCACAAATCATGCAGAATTTATAATTATCTTCCCTTTTTCTAATTGAATCTAAAGGAATCGGATTAATAATTAATTCATTAGAATCGTTTAATTTGAAATCTACATCATCTAGAATAGTTTCAAGATTATTTAAAAATTTATCAATGAAACTAAAGCAATTTCCAAAATCAAATAAAGTGTAATCAGCACCCTTAGTTTTATATAACTTATAGGATTTTCTCAATAATTTAAAATGTTCATCAGATAAATTGTAAATTTTAGATAAAATATGCAATTCACCATTTACATTCGCAAACATTGCATCATAAGGGGATTTAGAATTATTTAATGGAAAATCAAAAATAAATAAAGGATTTAAAGGCTTGTTTTTATCACTTGCCAATATAAAATTTAGTTGATCCCATTTTCCAAAAGCATGCCTAATAATCTCTTTTGAATTAAATTTAGTATAAAAAAATCCATTTTCTGAGTAAAATACTTGTATTTTAAAAACATCTTTTTGAGATTCATTGATACTAAAATCTACAAATAAGAAAGTGCTGCGCTCAAATTTAGGATATAATTTTGTTGAAAAAGATCTGCTGAAATTTTCAGAATCCTCCTTAGCAGTATACAGTCTTAGTTTCATTTAGTATCCTCCCCTCTTTCAAACTTATTGTTGCTTATTAAGAATCCTTCACTGAAATTTTTAACTAGACAAGAAATCATTTCATGCCTGGAATGATTAATGTTTGGACATTTACCCGCCTCTTTTATTAATTTCTTGTCATTTAAGAGATAAATTTGCTCTAAAACCGAAATTTTTGCATAATGGTAAATGTCTAATCCTTCATTATTTAAAACAAGAATTAAATCATAAGAATCAAATTTTTCGAAAAAATTATTTTTTAAAGCGCTTTTACTTAAAGAAACCTTAACATCATATTTTTCGGCAATGCTAACTAAATCAACAACTTTTAACGGTTTAACAAATGAATCAAAAATTTCTTCTAATTTAGAAGATCTATACTTATACTTGTAATTAATAATGTCTCTTAAATTAAAATTAGATATAATCCTATTCACTAAAGTGTCCTTATCACCATCTGCATCAACAATTTTAAATCTTAAGAAATTATAAGAGAACTCTTCATCTACACAATATTTTAGGAATAGATCTAATTTAATAGAATTATTTTGTGATTTTAAGTTAACTTCGCTTGAATTTTCATTGATGTCATCTTCAGAATCTAATGAGTCCTCTTCGATATTTTCAATAGTCCCCTGTTCATTCTCATCAGTACTTTTTACAATATCATCTGATTTTTCATCTTGATTTATATCTGAGGTAAAATCATTAGAATATGAACTATTAGACTGAATTAAACTAGTAATGTCTTCTAATTCATCAATAGAAGAGTCTTCAAAATCAGTTTCATCCATTAAAATGTCTGTATTTTCTAAAATAATTTGCCTTTTAGAATATTTTTCATCCAATCTCTTTCCACAAGTAGGACAAAAATAAGCAGGACCATGTGGAATAACATTCTTACAGAATGGACAAATATCTAAATTTTCAGAATTAGTTAAAATAAAAATCCCCCATTTTTACATAAATAATATAATACCTTTAAATATAGTATATAATTTATTGAATAAAATACTTTCTAAAAAAACTATAAAGGGAAAAAATTAAAAAGTAAATTAAAAAATTAGTCTTCCTTTTCAACAATAGTTGAAATATGATCACCTAAACGCTCTACAACACCAACAACAAGTGCATTACCCATCATAAAGTATCTTCTACGTTCAGTCATCGCTTTAGATTCAATATTGGTCCAATCATCTGGGAACATCTGAATCCTTTCAGCCTCAACTGGAGTTAAAGTTCTTAAATTGCCTGATTTAACATCTTTAACTACATGAGAACTTCTATTTGTTGTACTTTCACTAGTTAGCATAGTTCTAGCTGGAACATCTAATTTATCAGGAAATGCAATTTTACCTTCTGAAAAATAGTAAGTTTCACCATTAGGTCTTTTTCTAGGAACTTTTTTAGATCCTTTTAAATACTTCCATTTTTCCAATTTTTCATCTAAAAGATAATATTTCTCATCAACTTCTCCTTTTTCTATAATGTCCCCTAAAGTGGTCATATTCTCACATTCAACAGGAGAGGTCTTAAAGGTGTAAATATTTCCTTTATGCATAAGTCCAGAATTAAAGAAATGGAAATCAAAATCATCACTAATAGCTACAAGATCATCAAAATCTTTCTTTTTGATTGATGTTTGTCCAAATTCATCAATGGAAACTTCTTTTCCATCCAAATTCTTATCTGTATTATATTGAATTGGGAAATTCTTAGCAAAAATTCCTTCCTTGTAAATTAAATCCTCATAATCTACCTTATCCATCTTTTTATAATAATTAGTAGACTCATGATAAGCAAAAATAAATACTCTTCTTCTCTTTTGTGGGAATCCATATTCTGCAGCATTGATTACTCTCCACTCCACGGAATAACCGTTGTCGAGAAGTGTCCTTAACATTACACCGAAGTCTCTTCCTCTTTGGCTAGCAGGTGAACGTAATAATCTATCTACATTTTCCAAAAGAACAAAAGGAGGCCTTTTTTCTTCTAAAACTTCAGCTATTTGCCACCAAAGCACTCCTTTTTTACCTTCAATTCCCTTTTCACCAGATAAAGAACGAGCAACTGAATAATCCTGGCAAGGGAATCCTCCTACAAGAAGAGTGTGATTAGGAATTGTCTTTTTATCAACAGTAGCTATGTCCTCATTTACATGATTCTCAGATTCTCCGAATCTTTCAACATAACAATCAAATGCAGCTTGTGATTTAGTGGAAGGTTCCCATTGATTTGCCCAAACAAAGTCCCAATTATCCTCTTCGTGGACTTTTCCATCCTTTAGGCTAACATGATTGAATCCACAACGGAACCCACCAACACCTGCAAATAATTCTACTACTGTTTTATCCATAAAAATTCCTCTTATAATATTTTATAAATTTTGATTTATATATTTAATTTAATTTTCATATTTAAACAATGAATGGGAGCAAATGAAAACTAATAGTTTTATGTATAATTAACTATATAACAAAATATTGAGTAAGGGGATTAAAATATGAAATTCAATACAATTGAGGAATTACTTAACTATACAGAAGCAATTAAAGGTAAAACATTTAAAGAATTTGATGAAGATGACATTTTAGGGGATAGAACCAGTTTAGTTGGAGGAAGAGGAGATTTAGGAAAGTTAGTTGAAACTGGTTTTTACAAATATCCCAACAACAATATTTCTAAAGCTGATTTTGATAATATTGGTGTGGAATTAAAAGTTACTGGATATAAAAAAAATAAAAATGGAACCATATCAGCAAAAGAAAGAGTTTCTTTAAATCAAATAAATTTTAACGAAATCGTTGAAGAAGACTATGAAGGAAGCCATTTAATCAGTAAAAACCAAAAAATATTGTTTATTTGGTATGTTTATGAAAAAGGTAAAATGGTTAAAGACTTTGTTATTACACACTATCAGCTATTTGATATGGATACTGACAAAGAAATCTTTAAAAATGATTTTTATACAATTCAAGAAAAAGTTTTAAAAGGGCATGCCGAAGATTTATCAGAAGGAGATACAACTTATTTAGGTGCTTGTAGGAAAGGAGCAGACGGATCTAGTACTACTACTCAACCAAACTCTGATGTTCTTGCTCCAACTAGAGCTTTTTCATTGAAACAAAAATATATGACTTGGATTTTGAGAGATGGATTTGAAGACCACAAACAAACTACCTTAACATTTGAAACTAGATATAAAACAGCTGAAGATTATATTTACGATAAAATTGAACCATATTTAGGGCAAACACAAGTGGAAATATATGAAAAATTAACTGGAGTTACTTTTGAAAGAGGAAAAATAGTCCGTTATGATATAAATAAACAAATAGCTAATATTTTAATTGGAAAAGATGAAGAATTGGAAGAAAAAAATGATTTATTTAAGAAATCAAGTTTTATAATTAAAAATTTACCTTTATTATGTACTGGTTATCCGAAAGAAAGAATGACCTTTAGGACAATGAGTAAAGAGGATTTCGTTGATGATTGGGAAGATTCCGATTGGAAAAAATATTTTGAAGAAACAACATTGTTAGTTATTTGCTATAAACAACCTACTAAAGAAAAGACAAAAAATGGTTACAGGGTTTTAGATGGTGTAAAAAGAATTAGTTTTAATGATGATGATTTAGAATCAATTGAAAAATCTTACAATATGATTAAAGAAACAATAGAAAAAGAAGATTTAAATTTATTACCTAAGCCTAAATCTTTTGATGGGCAAATAATAGAAATTGCACCAAAAAGAAGTAAAGGTAAAAATACATATGACTTATTTTTAGAAAAAGATAAAGTAATTTCCTTTGCATTAACAAAAGAATTTTTAAATGAAAAATTATACCTATGAAAAGAAAAATGATGGAAATAGTCTTCAAGTACTGAAATAAGAATTTAAGAAAATTATATATAATCATGGAGTTAAACTACCTCAGAAATGAAAACCTGCCCTCAATGTTACCAACAATATGTAGAAAAGGGTAATGACCTAAATGCAATTTAGAACTGAAAACAACAGAAAAATTTACATGAGAGGATAGACTAGGAAGATATTTAGGGGAATCATCATGAACTACTGTTTCAACTGTGGAGCTAAACTAATAGAAAAAAATCAAAAGTTCTGCATAAAATGCGGAACCAAATTAGTCGAACACGAAGATAAATACAAGGACTACCTAAGGCAATCCCACAGCAAATACAATAAAAGGGAAGGGGAATCCTATAACGATTACCTTGAAAGGATCAACTCACCGCTAAAGGACAAAATAGCTACTGAAGAGGAAATCGAAAAGGAAAAAGAAGATTACATTGACTATGACCCTCTCAAAACATATAAGGAAAACAATCCTCAAATAAACTATCCTAAATCAGAAAGGGAAGATGATATCCCATATGAACAAATAAGCAATGCAGATGAAGACCAGCCTAGAAAAGAAGTTATTGTAGAAGGAATGTTCGGAAAGCCAATGGCTTCCACAGAAGGAAACTTTATAGTTGAAGGAATGTATGGAAGGCCAAAATACTACATCGATGGAGACATAATTAGGGAAAACAATCAATTCGGAAGGCCAGCATATAGAATAGACGGCAACTATATAAGAGAAGAAATGTATGGAAGGCCTAAGTATTATATTGATGGTGACTTGATTAAAGAGAACAATCAGTTTGGTAGAGTGGTTGGTAGAAGGAGGAAATTTTGATAAAAAATAAATTTTTATCTACATGTTGTAGATTAGAAATTATATTTTTTAATTTAGATTTAATTTAATTAAATGTAGCTTTTATTAAAATAATAGAAAAAATAGTACAATTATTTTAATCAACTATGTAATTGATTAAAATAAAAGCAAAATTAAAACAATTTTTTGATAAAATAATATTATGATAATCTTGTCACATTCTGATCAATATTTTCTAACCATTCTTCTATATTATTTGTAGTTATTCCATTAGATCTTAGAATTGATGCAATATCAGATGCTGTAATAATTAAAATAGGATGCCCATCTTCATGAACTTCTTTATAAGCTTGTTTACTAACATAGCTTGTAGTAACTAATATTCCAAATTGACGATATTTTATTCTAGATATTAATCTAGACATTGGTTTAACACCTACTCCAGTATCAGGTGAAAAGCATTTTGCCTCTAAAGCAAATTCTATAGTTAAAGGATAATTTGCACTGCTTTCTGAATTTATATGATATTCACCAAATGCATCCCTACCACCATCACGCCAAGGCCTAGTAAGCTCAAATTTTACAAAGTTTGTATCCATGTTTTTTATAAGCTCAGTTGCACAAGCTTCAAAGCCGAAAGGATTTTCTTTATAATGATTATATATTATCTCAATACACCTTTCTCCTTCCCTATCACAGTTCATTTGGTCGTTTTTTGAAGGAACTTGATGAATCCTTGGTGCTTTAAGTGCTTGAATTCCATTACGGCCTTTTGCTATAAAATTTTTCCAAACCAAAGGGGCATATCTTAAATTATTTTCATGATTATCAATCAGGCTTTTTAACCAGTCCTGAGTAATTGGTTCAGTGCCAGTGTCTAATATAGTAAAATAAGATTCATAATTTAAAAATCTATTTCCTTCCATTGTTCTCCATATAGCAACCAAATCTCTATCTGGGGATATGTTCGGATTTCCAGGAGCTGCTAAACCTAAAAATTTAAAATCTCTACCAGTCCCAGTACTTTTAAAAACAAAAAAAGGAGGCATGTCTTCTAAAGATTCATTAGAATTTAACATGGCAAAAACATGCTCCAATAATTTATTTCCATTAGGTTTTGTATCTGTGTGTCTTCTTCCAGATTTTCTATTATCTCCATAATATCTAAAAATACCTGTTTCCTCATCAATGTAGTCAGGCCACTCCAATTCAGACATTGTAGTAGTTAAAACAACATAAGCAGGTTTACCACTACCATCAGCCCTATTAACTTTTCTAAAGCCACCTAAATTCCCACACTTAGGAAATAATTTAGATAAAGGATCAGCACGGGTTCCTCCTTGATTACCTCCCTCATAAATACAATCAATTATAAGGTCTGCTCCTTCCAAATCATCAAAACTTTTTTTCATTTATACACCCCAAAAACTAGAATTATTAAATTTAAAATTTTTATCTTTTAATGTATAGTTTACTATTTATAAAATATAAAATTTTTTCATAAATAGTTTTATATAGTAAACTCGTGAAATTTTAAAAAAAAATAGGGTTTGAAAATTAAAAATAGTTAAAAAAAGAAAAAAAGAGAATAAGAATTAACTTATTCTAAAGAATTAATAACCTGATAAGCAGGACTATCTTCAGCTGCTGGAAGCTCTTCGCTTGCAGGCATTCCATCAGCTACTACAATAGGTTTTCCACCATCACTGCAAATATAGAAATATCCTTGGGTTTCATCAAATTTGTAAGTGGATTGGGTTGCTTCGAAATTTCCTACTTTCAATTCTTGTGCATCACCGAATTCACATCCAGCAGATTCAAGCATTGACTTGAAAAAATTGATGTCACTTACTGCATCTAACTGATAAACAAGAACAGTATGGTTTTCATCCAATTCCATGCCAACAGAAACGTCATCCTTGTCAACAACTTGATATCCATCTGGAATATCAAAGGTATAATCTCCTACAGACTCATAGTCATCTGCAGCTGCAATAGCTGTCATGCTTCCTGCCAATATCAAAAGCATAACCCCTAAAAACAAATATTTAAATTTCATTTTATCACCTAAAACTATTTTTGATTACCTCAATAATGAGCATTAAAATTTTGTAGTCTATAGCCTCATTTTTCCTTAAAGGATTCTATCAAATCCTCTACATCAGAGTCTCTGGCGCTTTCAAGGAACAAATCGTCTTGTCCTGAAGTTCCATGAGTGATCATTAACATATCATCATCGTTTTCACAGAAGAAAAAGAATCCACAATAAGCATTCTTATAGTTATAAACATATTGGGTTACATTGAAAATTCCAATTTCCTTTGTGTTTTGATCTTTTTCCAAATCCCATCCTTGTAACTTTAGATTTTCAATGGCTTGGTCCTGACTCATTTTGACGTCTGCCATAGAGAGTGTAATGGTATAAAATCCTAAATCATCCTCTAGAAAAATTCCTTCATCACTTTGATTTGTAATGTTAAAGTCTTCCGGAATGGTAAAGGTATAATCGCCTATTTCTGCATCTTCGGCTGAAACAACTGCTATGCTAGATGCCAAGACAATAAAGATTGCGCATAAAAACAAATATTTAAACCTCATTTAATCACCTTTAATTTAGAATTTATTATTTGTTTTTAATAAATTTTTATAAAATCAGCTATAAAAAATGAATAAAATAAAATAAAAAAAGTAGTAAATATGATTAAAATAATAAAATGATTGAGATTTAAAGACTTGTAGAAGAAATTATTTATTTTTTAGGAGATTACATTATTTTAATCATATGTGTTGTGTGTGTTTGATTTGTGTTTTAAGAGCGATAAATAAATGTCTGTAGCAATTAAAATTGCATTTAAGGAGGGTTTATTTTTAAAAAAAGAAATTTTAGAAATGATTAAAATTTCTTCTTTAGAAAAAATATAACGATTGTTATATTTCTCTATACTATAATATAACAATTGTTATATTTAAATGTTTCGGAAAATAAATATCAGATTGAAAGATTGTTTTAATTTCGTTATAATATTAAAAAACAATTAAAATCCAATATTTAAAAAAACTAATCAATTTAAATAACATAAACTTTAAACTAGGATTATTTATAGATTATTTTGGCGAAACAATGAAAAATAATGAAAAAATAGATTTGGAAAAAATTGAAGACAAATACTTTTGCCTTCTATATCCTGGAATAAATTCCATTCTTGAAAAATTTGGATTTCCATATAAAATAGTGAGACCTTGTCCAACCAAGATCGTGACATATGATGGAAAGGAAAGAAGGGCAGATTTCTTTGGGCAATTGGACAATAATGACATAATTAGTCTAGAAGCACATTCAACGGCAATAAGAAAGGAAGATAAGGAAAAATTTTTTGACTATGCATGTTATATGAGCACCAAATATAGAAGAAAAGTCCACACATTAATCCTTAGCACTCATTATAAGGACAATGATGAGTTTATTTTGAATTGGCACAACAATGACAGGTTTACTATACCTTATAAATCGTTTAAGAGCTTTGATGGAGATAAAACTATAAATAATATAAGTTTGAAAAATAAGAACAACGAAGAGCTTAGCAAATCGGAAATAGGGGATTTAAGAATACTTACATTCATGAAATCAAAAAGATCACCTAAAGAATTGCTAATCAAATCAATCGAGTTAACATGCCATGCAAAAATGAATGAAACAGATAAGTTACACACAGCAGTTCTCCAATCATTTTTAGCTAAAAAATTCATAACGGATAGTGAAGAATATAAGGAAGTGATGAAAATGATAGATGAAAGTGCACTGGATTTTAAAGGAATACTAGGAAGAAGAGACCGAATATACTATGAAGAAGGACAAAAATCAAGAAACTATGAAGTAGCAAAAGACCTCATAAACGAAGGACTAGACGATGAAACAATAAAAAGAATAACAAAATTAAACCAAAAAGAGTATGAAAAACTAAAACAACAATGCTCAAAATAAATCTGAAAAAATTAGATCTTGAAAAAAATGTAAAAAAAATATAAAAAAACAGTAAAAAGTAAAAACCTTATCACTAACACGTAGTGATAAGAGTTTTGGTCCAGGTTTTGCAGCCCGAAGGGCTGGAAAAGCTGGGATCTATAATTCGCTAATAGCTAATTCGATGTCTTCAGCTTTAACGGTTTTACGTTTTGCTAATTCTGCGAATTTGATAGCTTTTTTAGCAACTTTAGCAGCTTGTGCTTCTACGTAAGCGTTTAATTCTTTTTTAGCGTCTTCGCTTACTCTTTCAGCACCAGCATCTTTAATGATTCTTCCGATAGGAGCTACAGGAATTGCCATAAATATCATTCTCCATAATTTTATTTTAAAAAACTATACTTATTACTAATGCAATAATTAGTGTAAACTTATTCAGACTTCATATTTTTAAAAAATACTAGCTGAACAAGCTTTTTTTCATAAGTACAATATTATCTTATAATTTACTAGTATATAAAGGTTTCTAAAAAATAGCCCTTATAACGCCCTTAATTAACAAAATATGATATATTACAATACAGAATTTGAATTCAGTAATTGTAATGATTTATAATTAAAAATCATAAACTATATATACAACAAATAAAATTCTAGCTATTCATATAGCATATAAAAAATTAGTTCATCAAAACTGAAACTAAACAAAAGTAAAATTTATTTTTAAATATATTACAAACGATGAAAAAATATTGAAATTATTTAATAATCAAACATGTCGAAAAATTTCATAAATTGATTAATATTATATAGAAATAAAACTAAAATAATTGTAGATAAAAAATATCAATGGCTTCAATAATAAGCTAATCTTTAGATAAAACAATATGGATGAAATCATGAAACTCAAAATTGCGGTGCCGTCAAAGGGCAGAATCAGTGATCCTGCAGTAAGGATATTGGAAAAGGCAGGACTTCGCCTCAAGGACAGCACAAACAGAAAATTATTCTCACAGACTTACAATGAAGATATAGACGTGATGTTTGCACGTGCTGCAGACATACCTGAATTTGTGGATGAAGGAATCTGTGACATGGGAATCACAGGATACGACCTCATAGAGGAAAACGATGCAGATGTTGAAATCCTTTTAGACCTTCAGTTCGGTGCAACCAAGCTTGTCTTGGCTTCACCTGATGACAGTGAAATAGAATCAAAGGATGACCTAAAGGATGGAATGACAATAGCTACAGAATTCCCTAAACTTACAAGGAAATACTTGGAAGAAAACAACTTAGACATAAAAATCGTAAAGCTTACAGGATCAACTGAAATAGCTCCATTCATTGGAATAGCTGATGCAATCACAGACCTTACAAGCACAGGAACAACTCTCAACATGAACCATTTGAAGATAGTTGATACAATACTTGAAAGCTCAATCAAATTAATTGCAAACAAGGATTCCTACAAGGAAAAGAAAAACCTTGTGGAAGCGGTAAGCACATCAATTCAAGGTGTGCTTGAAGCTGGAAGAAAGAAATTGATTATGATGAATGTAGCTAAAAAGGACCTATGCGAAGTTCAAAAGGTCATGCCTGCAATGAGCGGACCAACTGTATCTGAAGTCTTGTCAAAAGAGGAAACAATGGCTGTTCAGGCAGTGGTTGGAGAGGAAGAAGTCTTCGAGCTTGTAAACAAGCTAAGAAATGCAGGTGCACGTGACATTCTTGTAGTTCCAATAGAAAGGATCATTCAATAAATTATGTGGTTAAATGAAATTCCTAATATGAAGATTTTAATATGAAAAAAATAATCATTTCAGTGATTAAATGAAATTCCTAAGATTCAAAAACAAGGCAGACAGTCTAAATGAAGATAGAGAAATCAAATCAGGTTTCCTAGACGATGAAGGTAAAGTCATCGAACTAAAGGGAGACATCTTAGACTACTTCAATAATGACATAAAATTCATTTTAGACAATATGGTGGCATCACACAGCTTAGATGAGATTGAAATATATTCGCCTACCGAACCATCAAAGATAGTCTGCATTGGCCTCAATTACAAGGATCATGCAAAGGAATTGAATCTAGAGCTACCGGAAAGTCCAGTGATATTCATAAAGCCATCCACTACAGTAAATAGAACAGACAACATAATCGTCTATCCTAAAGTCTCCAAGCAAATAGATTATGAAGGAGAGCTTGCTGTTGTAATAGGAAAAACAACAAAACAAGTTAGTATAGAAGAAGCGGATGATTACATCTTCGGATACACAATAATAAATGATGTTACAGCAAGGGACTTCACCCTTGGAGATGGCCAATGGACAAGAGGAAAAAGTTGTGACGGATTTGCTCCAATAGGACCATATATAGAAACAGCCCTTGACCCATTGAATCAAAACATCATAACCAAGGTAAATGGAGAAACAAGGCAAAACTCAAACACTTCACAAATGATCTTTTCCCCTCAGGAAATCATATCCTATGTAAGCGAGACCATGACATTGAATCCTGGAGATGTAATAGCTACAGGAACACCTCCAGGTGTAGGTGAAATGAAGGCAGATTCCATTGTTGAAGTGACAATAGAAGACATTGGAACATTAAAGAACTATCTAATCAAGGAAATGATTGATGAATTAAATATTTAATAAATGCTTAAAAAGAATAAAAAACTTGAATAAAATAGATAAATTATTATAATACTTAACAATATATTATAAAATAGAATATCCTTTATTTAAAAAAGGAGTTCTGAAAAAGAGGTGAAAATATGGAATTAAATAAAGTTTGTTTATGTGCAATCGTATTATTCTTTTTAATCCCAATAGTAGGATTCTTTATGCACCACTTCTGGAAAGCATTAATTCTTGGTATTATCATTTCCGTAATTGTGGGAATTATTGGATGGTTCAAAGGAGACGAAATCGCTCCTTAAGTATCCTTTTTTATAGCCTGGTGAAAAAATGATTATAGAGATTATTATAATAGCTATACTATTGATGATTATATTTGGGCTATTGAAATGGATGATGAAGATAGGCATGAAAGTGTTTATCATCGCTATTCTTGTATTCATCATAATGGCATTATTAGGATACATATTCTAATAATATGATGAATTGAATTAAAAAGTTTTTAATCTAAATTAAAAACTTTTTTCATTTTTTTTTAAAATAAAATTCATATCTATTTTTTTCTTTTTATTTATAAAAACAGTGTTTCAACTGTAAATCTAAGGAGCGTAATACTATATTTGGCCATGAAAACCTTATTTCATTAAAGGATTTTAAAAAGGATGAAATTGAATTCATCTTAGAGGAAGCAAGCAAGCTTGAAGATGTTGCTAAATCAAAAAAGCTATCTAAAGAGCTTGAAGGAAAAATATTAGGACTCTTATTCTATGAACCTTCCACAAGAACAAGACTTTCCTTTGAAGCCTCCATGAAAAGACTTGGAGGGGAATGCATTGAACTTGGAGACATTTCAATCAGTTCAGTCGCTAAAGGTGAAAGCATTGCTGATACAGCTAAGATGTTTGAATCATACTGTGATGCAATTGTGATAAGGCATGACCTTGAAGGAGTATCACGTTTCCTATCCGATATGGTGGATGTTCCAATCATTAATGCAGGTGACGGTGCTGGCCAACACCCAACCCAAACATTATTGGATCTTTACACAATCAAAAAGCACTTTGGAAAGATAGATGGATTGAACATTGCCCTTCTTGGAGACTTGAAATATGGGCGTACAGTCCATTCCCTCTCATACGCTTTGGGAATGTATGATGTGGAGATGACCTTTGTCTCTCCAGACCAGCTTAAGATGCCTAAGGAAACATTGCATGACCTTGAAGAGAACAACATCAAGTTCAAGCAAACCAATAACATTAAGGATGTCATTGATGATGTTGATGTTCTCTACGTTACAAGAATCCAAAAGGAAAGATTCCCTGATGAAGAGGAATATGAAAAAATCAAGGGAGCTTACCTAATCAATAAGGAATTGCTTGAAGGAAAGGACCTTATTGTCATGCACCCGCTTCCAAGAATTGATGAGATTGCATATGATGTTGATGATACAAAGTACAATAAGTACTTTGAACAGGCAGCAAATGCAATTCCAGTAAGAATGGCTATCTTAAGAAACTTGATTACTCATAGGTATGAGTAATATCATTTACTTTTTTTATTCAAATTATTCAATAATTGAACAATTTCATTATATATTTCTTCGCTGACTCCAACATTTTTAATATAGAACTTATTGTCATAATCAGCATAATTCCTAAATCTTCTAATTTTTCTCAAGTTTTCACCTAAGGCCTTCTCATCACCATAAGATTTTTCCAATTCATTTATTAAAAATGAATGAGAATCATTAGAAGGAACTGTTTTTTGATATTTATCTTCATAATAATTCTTCACTAATCCAAAAGCTGCATAATAAAAACGGCCTACAGCAGAACGTTGATACTCTTCCTTTTTGGAAATATTTTTCATGCAGCTTCCAACATCATAAAATTTATCCCAAGTGAAAGTCAAAACAATACCTCCACTAATAGCAAACGCTTTACCTTGCAGTTAGAGACTTTCAAACAATCGATTTCCCTTTCTAAATCATGCAACTTCTTACGATTGCTTTTAAATTCCTTTTCATCACCATGAATGCATAGCATCAGATCTTCCAAATCCTTTATTTCAGGATCAGTTGCATATGATAATGAATAGAAATAATCTGGAAAATAAGATTCAAGCAAAGGATAGACTTTCTCAATTAACTCCAATAATCCAGT
The DNA here is from genome assembly GCF_017432245.1 of Methanobrevibacter sp. GTDB lineage: Archaea > Methanobacteriota > Methanobacteria > Methanobacteriales > Methanobacteriaceae > Methanobrevibacter. The sequence goes on along the minus strand of NZ_JAFRJO010000046.1, from coordinate 18,767 downwards.
ATTAGAACGAATAAAATCAATAATCTCTTTTTGATTGATTAATTTAAAATTATCTAATATGCAATCTCTTTTATTTTCTTCAATTAACATACTATCACTTGTATCAAATCATATATCAACTAAAAGTAATGGCTTAACATTGCAATTAGAAACTTTCAATTTCTCTATTTCATTTTCCAATTCTTTTAACCTCAAACAATCCTCATCATAAACCTTTTCATCACCATTGATAAATAGCATGATATGCTCGAGATTGATAATTTCAGGATCTATTGAATATAATAAACAATAAGAATATTTTGGAAAATAGATTTTTAGCAAAGGATATGCTTTTTCTATTAATTCCAATAAGCCATTGTGAGAATTAATAAAATTTATTATTTCATCACGATTTACTAACTTAAAATTATCCAATACACACCCCTTATTGTTTTCATGAATTAACAAAATATCACCTTTTTTAAAAATTAATTAAAAATCTTTATTTCTTAAATAATAGTATAAAAAAAGTTATATTTAAAGATAACTAAATTAAAAAGTCTTTTTAACAAAATTGAATCAATTTTATAATGATATAGTAAAATTAGAGTGATTTTAACAGATATAGTTTTATATAGTAAACCATGAGAAAATTTAAAAATTATAATAAAAATAAAAAAAGAAAATTATGGATATCTATTCATTGCTCTTCAAGGATTCAACCATATTTACCTTCTTGATCTTTCTAGAAAATGCTAGATTAACAAGAACAGACAATCCAAAGGTAATCAGGAAACTAAGAACGAAGTTCCATAAGTAAATGTTGATTGGGAAGCAATAGTCATCCCCAGTTGACCCCATCATAATGCTTATCAAGAGATAAGCTCCAGGAATAGCTAGAATAAATCCAATGGTTGAGAACCATAGGTTTTGAGTGAGCAAAAGCCTTCTCAAGCTTTTTGAATTGAATCCAAGAACCTTGAGGGTCGCAAGTTCCCTTTGAATCTCAGTGAATGACAACAGCCCAAGATTATACAATACCACAACTGCCAATACAATTGCAAAGGTAGTGAGAACACTGACCATCATATCCAATGCTTCAGTCATGGTGTTCCATCCCTTTCTGATGTCTTCACTTGTTGTAACGCTGCTTACTCCAGTGTAATTCTTTTTTACATTTTGCTTAGTCAAGACAACATTTGTGCTGTAGTTGTAGTCATCCCCTCCAATCTCATCAAAGACTTCAGGAGACATTATCAATCCTTGGCCAAAAGGAATTGAATAGGTTTCTGTAATCTCAGAGTCAATCCATTTAGGGTTTCCTGCAACATGCCACCTTACCTTATCTCCAACCTTCAATCCCAAAACTTCAGCCATCTTGTCTGAAATGGCCACTCCTTTAGGATCCAAGCTTATATAATTTCTATTGGCATCTGTGACCTTGTAATACTCAGAATCATTCATTACCGTAAGGGTTCCTGTCTTCTTGATTCCCTTGTACTTCAATTCAATTGCCTCTTCCCTGATTCCTTCACCATCGGTCTCATCCAGGATATGATCCAATTGTGAATCGGTGATGTTTTCCTCCAATATCAGCTTAGAATTGAAGTTATAGATCTGATTGTACTGCCAATCCTCTACATCATTGATTGAATCCACCATTCCAAATGCAGACATCACCAAAAGGGCACATGCAAAGACTCCAAAGACACTCATGATTGCTCTGGTCTTGTTCCTTTTAGCATCCCTATAGTTCCATCTTTCATTGAAGCTGAACCTTTTCCATATCTTGGTTCTTTCAATAAGGCCTGAACTTACAAGCTTTGGAGCTTTTGGCCTGATTGTTTCTGCAGGATTCTCATCGCTGATTCCCTTCACTGAAATGTAGCTAATCAATACTGAAGAGACTACCATAAGTCCTGCTACGACAAAGAAGCTGATGTCCCATGAAGGTCCCCAACGTGGAAGAGAATAAGTTGAAGACATTGTAGGGTAGAATAGATACGGTATGGTCAAAGGCCCTATTACAAGCCCAATAGCTGAACCTGTCAAGGACAATACGAATCCATAAGAGAGATAGTGAAGGATTATTGACTTGTTGCTGTAGCCCATAGCCTTTAAGGTACCTATCTGCATCCTTTGAGCTGAAATGACACGGGACATGGTTGTAACTAAAGTCAAGAGTGATACAAGGACAAATATCGCAGGGAAAATTCCTGAAAACATCTTGTGCTGATCTATCTCATCCTGCAAGGTCTTAATTCCAACATTATTGTCACGGTCGACATACTGAACATATGCCTTTTGGCCTAATTTCTCTTCCAATGCAGACTTGAAATCCTTCTCATCCAAGTCTTCGTGTGCATCAAGAGCTATTGTATTGTATACAATGTCAAAATCAGCACCTTTAGATGGCATATAGGCAAAGCCCACTTGAGAAAAGTCTGGAAGCAAGCTGCCTTCTTGGATATAATAGACATATTCCGGTGAATACATTATGCCCCTAACTGTTTTAGAGACTTCCTTTCCATCGAACTTTAAGGTGATCTTATCTCCAATATCCAAATTACGGCCATCTGCAAACCTTTTATCAATCCAGATTCCTTCCTCATCATTATGGTCAAAGTCTTCCCCTTTGAAAAGATAGAATTTAGAGATGTTTTGCTTTCCCTCTACAATATGGAGAGTGATGTCAGGGTCTGAAGAGTAGTTGGCAACCGTGCTCACTACCATCTCCCTTTGGGCATCCTTGATTTCATCCATGGACTTAATATCGGAAAATACATCGTCATCTATTTCCTCTCCATAGATCCATCCATCGGCAAGGTTGGTGTCTTCATAATAGCTGCTTGACACCTCCACCAATCCTACAGCCTCACCGCTGATTCCTGTAAATGCAAAGACTCCTATAAGAGCCATTAAAAAAATAGAGAGAAATTGGGCCTTATGATCCTTAAAATCACGTAGCATTTTCCTAAATAGCATTTTCATATTATCACTTTTAAAATGAAAAGTTTTCCAACCATTCAATCAAATTAAATTATCACTTATAAAAAGAAAGGCATTCCTACCATTCAATCAAATTAAATTATCACTTATAAAAAGAAAGGCATTCCTACCATTCAATCAAATTAACATCTAAAGGATTTTCATTGACAGTAACACTTTCAATCTTTCCGTTTTTAATTCTAATCAGCTTGTCAGCTGCATCAGCAAGCTTTGAATTGTGGGTTACAATCACTACAGTTGTGTCCTTTTCATGACACTTTTTTTGAAGCAATGAAAGAATCAATACACCAGTATTGGAATCAAGAGCTCCAGTCGGCTCATCACATAAGAGCATTGCAGGCTCCTTTGCCAAAGCCCTTGCAATTGATACCCTTTGCTGTTCACCACCTGAAAGTTGAGCTGGGAATTGATTTCCATGGCCTGTAAGGCCAACGGATTCAAGGATCTCATCACCATTCACATCCACATCTGTGATATCCCCCATCAATTCAACGTTTTCCTTTGCAGTCAAGTTTGGAATCAGGTTATAAAACTGGAATATGAAGCCAACGCTTTTGGCTCTGTATTTTGTCAATTCATCATCATCGAAATCTACAATATTCTGCCCATCAACCACTATCTTTCCGCTAGTAGCAGAATCCAATCCACCAAGCAAGTTCAATAAGGTGGATTTTCCTGCACCTGATGGGCCTAAAATAACAACGAATTCACCTTTATCGATTTTAAGGCTTAAGTTATCCAAAGCCTTCAATTCATGGTCTCCGCTTTTATAGATTCTTGATACGTTTTCAAATTCTATCATTGTTGACATGTCAACCCTCTAAAAAAATGATTAAGCAAGATGATATTTCAAATTAAATATTATCAGCATATAATTTATATTTTAAATTATATAAATATTTAGGTATGCCAAAATATTATAGCATGTAAAAATTATCTTAAAATTCGAATGAATTATAATTTTCCTTAAATGTTTTATACAAGCTTTTAAACAATGAAAAACTTATATTAACTATTATAGTAAAAATGCTTAATATACTTAATCTATTCAACTAAAAAATCTTTAAATAATTAAAAAATAAATATAAAATAGAATCAAAAAACTCATTCAATATTCTAAAATTATACAGGTTTTATTATGACAAGCTCAATAAGGGAAGATATAAAGCAAGGCATTTTGTTTATAGTTTACTTAATTCTAGAAGTAAGCATCTTCTTCCTTATAACCAAAACCCTTGGAGGAATAACAATACCAAACTTCAGAACCGCTTTTTTAGTCATAATACTCCTGTCTTTAGTAAACGCCATTTTATGGCCTATCCTAAGCTATTTTTCACTTAGATTCATTGTAGTGACACTTGGATTCGGAACCTTCCTTATCGACGGAATGCTCCTTTACATCATAAGCCTATTCATTCCAGGAGTTTACATCAGCGGAATATCCTTGTTTTCAGTTCCACTTCTAATCGGACTCATATCCTCACTTGTCTCACTTGTATTGAATATTGATGACGACAATAGCTACTACCACAACATTCTTGAAAAGGAAATGAAAGCTATCTACACTAAACCTAGTGATAAGGTCGGCTTCATATTTCTGGAAATAGATGGCCTTTCCTACAATACATTAAGAAAGGCATTGGATAATGGTGACATGCCTACCTTATCCAAATGGATGGAAGATGGAAGCCATGAGCTTGTAAAATGGGAAACAGACCTTTCAAGCCAGACATCATCATCCCAAGCAGGGATTCTTCATGGAAACAACAATAACATTCCAGCATTCCGTTGGCTTGAAAAGGAAAATGACAATCGTTTAATATCTTCCAATGGAAGGGATAACTCTGAACTCATTGAAAGAAGAATATCAAATGGAAAAGGGCTTCTTTCAAATAATGGAGCAAGCCGAAGCAATCTATTTTCAGGTGATGCTAAAGACCACATACTTACATTCAGCAAATTCTCAAAATCCGAAAGCATAGGATCAAACAGCTGGTATTATCTCTACTCAAAGCCTTATGTCATTACAAGAATCCTGATACTCTTCATGTTTGATATGCTTATGGAACTTGCATCAAGGATAAGGCATTTATTCAAGAATATAAAGCCTAGATTGAAATGGAGAGGACTGGCTTACTATGTTGCACGTGCAGGTACAAACGTGGTTATGAGGGAAGCTACAACATTCACCTTAATCGGGGATATCTTTGCAGGAAACTACAATGTGATTTATGCAACATACATGGGCTATGATGAAATAGCTCACCATTCAGGAGTTGAGGATTATGACTCATTCTATTCACTCAGGCAAATAGACAGGCAATTCAAGCGCTTGAATAATGCAATACAAAAATCTGACAGAAACTACAAGCTAATTGTATTGTCAGACCATGGCCAAAGCAAAGGATTGACTTTCAAGGAAAAATATGGTGAAAGCTTGAATGACTTGGTGAAAGAGCTCTTGCCTGACGACATTACAATTCACAGTATACTTCATTCAAACGATGACCACTTTAGGGAAAAATACTCTCTAAAGCCATACGTTGAAGACAACTTAGAAAAGATGGATAGAAGGATTGAAAGATCAATAGACAACACAAAGGAAAGAATAGACAACACCAAAGAAAAACTAGACACCAGAATAGACAATACAAAGGAAAGAATAGACAACACCAAAGAAAAACTAGACACCAGAATAGACAATACAAAGGAAAGAATAGACAACACCAAAGAAAAACTAGACACCAGAATAGACAACACAAGAGAAAGAATAGATTCCAGACTTGACTTTGAAATAAGCCCACGTGAAAGGTTCAATGAAATAAAAAACAACTCTTCAACATTAGAGTATTTCAATAAGTTGAAAAGTGAAAGAAGCTTTTTAAATAGCGAAGAGCCATTAAGCCAAAGATTGAACAATATTTCAACTGACTTGAACTTGAACATCAAATTCTCAAGCAAGACAACTGTAAGCAAGGAAACCCCTCAAGCAATAGTTCTTGCCTCTGGAAATTTAGGATTGATCTATTTTACAGACTGGTCCGATAGAATGACATATGAACAGATAGAAGACGCATTTCCTGGACTTATCAGTGGATTAGCTCATCATGATGGAATAGGATTCGTTATGGTAAAGTCTGACATATATGATACAATAGTATTGTCAAACGATGATGTCCTTTACCTCGACACTGAAGAGTATTATGGAAATCATTTCCTGGACAGATTTGGAAAGAACACAATCAGAAAGCTCAAGAGAACAGACGGATTCGCACATGTGCCGGACATTTTAGTCAATAGTGCATATGATGAGGAAAATGATGAAGTCTATGCCTTTGAGGAATTGATTGGAACCCATGGAGGAGCTGGAGGAAACCAGCAATATCCATTTATCCTATATCCAAGCGAATGGTCATTGGAAGATGAGATTTTCGGTTCTGAAAATGTCTATAAGTTCTTTAAAAGCGAAATGGAAAAGTCCTGGAATAAAAAATAATAATAAAAAAAGTATAGGTCTTTTCATCAAACTCTTTTTTTAATCCACTTAAATAAAACTCAAAAGACCTAAGGACACTACAATTAAAATCAATGTGGATATTGAATCTGTTAGGCTTGTAGATAATGGTATGACAATATTATCCGGATCAAGCCCTCTTCTATATGAAATTGTAGAGATATAGAAGACTACAAGCAACATGACTAAAATCAATATCATACCTGCAACAAGACTTATCAAAATTGATTGAAGGTATCCGACACCAATGTTATTGAAAGCTATTGTAGAGGATTCTGCCAAGAATCCTATTAAAGGATACATTACAATAGCTAATGTAACAATAGCTATGAAGTTTTCCATGGTGTGCTTTTTAGGTCTCAATACTGGGTCGATTAAACCGGAGTGAAGACCAGAGGACAATCTTGCACCTAAAATGCTTACCAAACCACCACTTTCACCTGAGAACAATGGTACCAAGGTCAGCAATGTTTGATTCTTCAAGAGTGTGCTAAGTGAGTTGTTCAATATTCCACCTGCAACGGTTCCCAATATGGAACAGAAGAACAATACTGGAGTGGATTGCCTTACGATATGCCTTACCTCATTGTCAGAGGTATATCCTGAAATCAAGGATACAAGTGTAATCAAGATTATGATTGCAAACAATATCATCTTGACTATTGGATCAAAGCCAATGAGATTGACAATCAAAACACTTAAAATGATTGCAGGTAATGTAAAGAAGTCTCCTACTGCTGCAATGAAGGGTGTTGTGATGTTATCTGGGTCCCAACCACCTTCAAAGCTCTTAAGTGAAATGAACATGGTAATAGGAAGCATGATGACTGTTGATATCAATCCTGCTATAAAGGAAATCAATACAAAGTCAAAAAGGCTTATGCTTGGGAAATTGAATATTATGCAGATTACCTTCGCAATAGCTCCAAGCAAAACGGAAAGGACCATAGTCAAGATTATGGATGCTGTAATGTTTTCATCCAAAAGGTCTGACCTTTTGAATTCAGGGGAAATGGTACCAATGTGGAGGTGAGTGCTTAACCTTGAACCGAATGATCCGAAGATGTTTCCTCTCATTCCAATAGCTCCTGGAATGATTACCATAAGACCAGGATAGGTCTGTAGGAAGAATTCCATGTTTCCTAAAATGATACCTGCACACAAGTCACCGACAGCACAAATGGAAAGGGCAATAAGACTTTCCTTTAAAACAGAATCAGTGTCAGCTAAAAATTCCCTAATATAGCCGACAAGACGTGCTGGAAGTGAAACAATGAACTTTACAGCATTGAATAAAAATAGAATGATGCTAACAACCAATGTGATGAGAGATTCCCCAAATTGACGTATCATCTTCATTAGACTTTTCAATTGGTTCACCTCCGCTCATCATTGTGTCACATCCATACATATTAAATAAATAATTTAATTGAAATCAAATTCGTATAAAATCTAAAATACCAATAAATAATTAATCATCATCAATAAACTCTTCAATATTTCCTAAATCCTCTAAATGCATTTCTCCATCAGCAAGCTTTTCAATGATTTCAGTTCCTGTTTCAGAACCTTTAGCAATCAAGACGTCACCTGCAAGGATAACTGTATTTTTATCCGGACCGTAAATCCAGGAATCTCCACGTCTGATGGAAATGATTCTCATACCAGTACGGTTGAGGAGCAACAATTCTCCTAAAGATTGATTTGCTAAAACTGAACTGTCTTCAACATTCACACGAATGATGTTCCTTTCGGATTCTTCCATAACCATTTTGAAAACAAGGTGTGGTTCGAATCCTTTTAGTGTCAAATCAGCTAAATCCTTTGCAGCATTACCCATGGATTCAGCAGCTTCTGCAATCTCAAGCAAGGTAGTCAATTTTTCAGCATCCTCAAGTGAACGTGCAGCTACAAGAGATTGCTTCTTGATTTCATAATTCATGCTGTTGAGTCTGTTTTCAAGGGTCAATACCTCTTCTGCTGCAGCTTTGTTATTGAATAAAACAGCAGAATAAGCTAAATCGACCATCAATTCCGACATATCTTTCATTTCAATTAAAATATCTTTTACACTTGGCATTTTAAAACCTTCTTTAATTAATATGTAATAAATAAGTATAATTCAATTCAATAATCTGAGTTAAAAATTTTAAAATCTATCCGTTAAAAAAATTATTAAAATTTATTTTAAAGTTTCCAATAGACATTCACGCCTTAATTTCAACAATTCAATATGCTTGCTTATCAAGTCATTCTTGTCTTCCAGAATGTTTTCAAGTCCTTTTCTTATGGCTTGACATGGCTCTTCAAGGTGAACCCAGTCACAGTGTTGACAACTCCAAACATCCTTGTCCTTGATCCATTCGCCTCCAGTCAATCCATCAGCACATGGATAGAAAGGACAATAGCAGAAATCACATGCCTCCAATTCCTTATGGCATGGCAAGTATTCACAGTCATAGTCAAGTCCTTTAGGTGTTTCATCCTTCAAGTACCTTTCAAAGAAATCTATGTTTTGTGAAATGAACTTAGGCTTGACAATATAGTCAGATGAAGTGACCATGTAATCCTCAAGCTTGTAAGACAATTTGTTTCCAATGATCAATGTGGAATTTTCTTTAACACTTTCGTCATTGATGTCCTTGAACTTGGAGATTTCATATGTGTAAGTCTCATTAACAATACCAAGCAATAATTCATCATTGTAATCATTGACTATTTCCTTAAGCTTATTGAAATTGGTCCTTTCATCATTTTCACCAATTGGATTGTGAATGAACAATACAAAATCATTTTTTAAAGCAAAGCTAATCTTATTTTTAAGCTCTTTATCTGATACTATTGGATTGTTTAAATCAATAGCTACAAAATCATTTAATGGAGCCCCTAATACAGCTGAACTGTAATCTATTGGAGAAACAGCAGGATAAATCTTTAATTCAAGACCATTATATTTTGAACTAAATTGAATCAAAAGATTGGCAATGCCATGAATGTTTCTCTCGTTAGAACAGATTAGTGCTACATTATTGCCAGAAGACCGTGAAATGGCCATTTCTATTTTTGAATAGTATTCCTCAAGCTTGGAATAGATATCACAAGTCTCTTCAATAGACTCTGATTCATCCAAACCAATAATCACATCATCATTGGACTTATCTAAATCCTTAGCAATGATTTCCTTATCCTTCAAATATGTATCTAAATCAGATAAGTCAATATTGTCATAATTGATTATGATATCAGATTCAATTATTGCATTGAATGCATTTATAGTCATGTTTCCTATATCAGAACCCATATTAATAAGATTAATCATCATATCACCTTTAAAGGACATGCTTATTTTTTATCTTTTGAAAATACCTTTAAAATATAAGTGATTTAGCTAAAAATAGCTAAACTTAAAACAGATAGAATAAAGGTGCTAATAGTTCACTTGTAGAGTCACTAGAACCACCAGAAGAAGAACCTCCAGATGATGAACCTCCAGATGATGAACCGCCACTAGAACCACCAGAAGAAGAACCTTCGGATGAAGAGCTTGATCCTGAATCAGATGAACTGGAACTGGAACTGGAACTGCTAGAGCTTGAACTGGAACTACTGGAACTGCTGGAACTTGATTTGTATTTTGAGCTTGAACTGGATTTGGAACTTGAATTATAGTCATCCTCCAATATGGAATAGCTATTGTCCTCAGCATCAAATATTTTCAAGATTGAATCAACCTTTAATGTGTCCAACTTGACTTCAATACCATTTATAGTATGTTCAGCACTTGCTGTAGCAATAATCTTATAATCTGGCTCACCATTGATGATGATTGAACCTGATTTTCCGCTAGGCTTGGAATATCCGAAAGCGGTTATAGTTACATTGAATTCATCCTTATCAGTATCGTCAACGGTTGTGATGGTCATGTTTTCCACATTGACCCCATCGACATCTGCCACCTCTGATAGCTTATCAGCCAATTCATATTTATTTGTTACATTGATTTGGTCTGGATCTTTAATAAGCAATCCACCAACATTGTCAGGACTGAAAAATGAAGTTACAGTGCTGACTTGCATATTTATTAATTCTCCTGGATCAGGAACCTCTCCAGTTGCTAAAGTATAGGAACTGAATAGCCCTATTTCAAAAAATACAAAAAATAACAATATTATAAGTATTATTCTTGAAATTTTCATTTTACATACCTTTTTGAATTAATTTTTAAAACGTTTCTAAATCATTTTATAAGCAATCGTTATGTCTCCTCACAAAACAAACTTTTCAAGCTCTACAATTAATTTTAAATGTGATGAAGACATATAGTTAGTATCTTATAATAATAGAATTTTTATTATTTATATATAATAAAATTATCGAAAAAGAAGGAAATATAGATTATTTTATTAACTAATAAAAAGATATATAAAATTGGATTAAGAAATTTTTATACGAATGTAATGGAACTGTTTCAATAAGTAAATCCTAAAGAATATGGACTTACTCAAAAAAAGACAAGAGGATTAAATATGACTGCTGAAATTCTTATTAAATTTGCAAGGAAAGGGATAATATTATCTCCAGAAGCTTATGATTTAATCAAAAACTCTAAAAATCCTATAAATTTAAGTTCAGAAATTATAGTGAAATTGAAAAGCGGAAATTATTCTAATGAGATGGTTCCAGTTGATGTAGACACCATTAAAAAAATGGAAGGGCTCAATTTAGAAATGGAAGGTCCTATTCAAGATAATAAAGCTAAGGCAGAAGAAAAGCCGGTGCCTATTCAAGCAAAAGCGCCTGAAACAATAGCTCCAACTAATAAGCAAACAGCCATGGAACTTCAAAAGCCTGAAATCAAAGAAGAAGGTGCAAAACCTGAAAATCCACAATCAAATCCAGGTTATGCAAGTGAGCATGTAGTAAAAATTGAAGATGAGGAAGTTTCAAAGGATGTTGAAATAAAATATAAAAGAAACCTCACTGAATCCAAAGTCAATTTTGATAAATTCAAAGTCCTTAAGGACACAAGCAATAAATCATACACAAGCGGTGAGATTGGAAATCTAATTGAATACTTCCAAAACAGATACAAGAAATTATCCGGAATATTGGAAAAGAGGCCTGAACTTAGAACCTGGCAAAAGATCAATGAAATCACTGAAAACCAGACTGACTTGAACCTAATCGTAATGATTACAGATATCAGAAGCACTAAAAATGGCCATTATCTGATTGAAGTGGAGGATGATACAGGTTCCATGCCTATCCTTGTAAGCAAAGACAATGAAGAGCTTTTAAGAGCTGCAAGAAACCTGATGAAAGATGAAGTCATTGGAGTAATTGCTCAGAAAAGAGCTGGCCAAAGTGAAAACCAATTGGCAATTTGTCAAAACCTCATTGACCCTGATGTTCCAAGAAAGGATAGGAAGGAAGTTGATTTCGGTACTGTATTTACATCAGACATTCATATAGGAAGTTCAACATTCCTTGAAGATGCATTTGTCAGATTTACAAAATGGCTTAATGGTGACTATGGAAATGAAGAACAGAGGGAAATGGCAAATAACGTTAAGTATATGATTATTGGTGGAGACATTGTAGATGGAATTGGTGTTTATCCAAACCAGGATAAGGAATTGGCCATTAAGGACATTACAGCCCAATATGATGAGGCTGCTCGTTTGGTTGGTGATATCAGAAGCGACATCAAAATCATCATTACTCCTGGAAACCACGATGCTTCAAGGGTTGCTGAGCCACAGCCGGCTGTTCCTGAAAAGTATGCTAAATCATTATACAAGCTAAATAATGTAGAGTTCCTGTCAAATCCAAGTACTGTCAGCTTGGATGGCCTTGAGGTATTGATTTACCATGGAAGAGGAATAGATGACATGGTGATGGGATCAAATGATTTCTCACATGAGCGCAATGACCTTGTCATGAAGGAATTCCTAAGAAAAAGGCATTTGGCTCCATTGTATGGTGAGAGAACCCCCCTTGCTTCAGAGCTTGAGGACCATTTGGTTATTGACACTGTACCTGATGTATTGCATACAGGCCATGTTCACATTAACACTTATACAAACTATAAGGGAATTCACTGCATAAATTCAGGTACTTTTCAGACTCAAACAGAGTTCCAGAAGATTTACAACATTGTGCCGACACCTGCAGAGGTTCCTATCATTGATGTAGGTGGAATATACAAGCAATTGAAATTCATTGATTAAATCAATTTTTATGAATAATCTAGCTATTTATTAGTTATCTTGCTTTTTTTAATTTTAATATTTATTAAGGATGATAAAATGGAAAAGGAAATTGTAAAATCCGTTGTGGAAATGTCAGCTTATGTATTTGAAAGAGGACTTGTCTCTGGAAAAGCTGGAAATGTAAGCGCAAGATTCAAGGGTGAAAGCGGCGACATTGTAGCCATTACACCTACCTTGAAATCCCTTGCAGACTTGAGGGAAGAGGACATTGTTCTTGTAAATGAAAAGGGCGAAATCCTAACAAAAGGAAAGCCATCATCTGAAGTGGGAATGCATTTGGCAATATACAGAGAAAAGCCGGATGTTTACGGAATTGCACATACACATTCACCATATGCTACAGGATTTGCATTTTCTAACAAGAAAATAAAGCGTCTTGAAGGATTTGGAGAAATAAAATCAGAATACCTAAAGGACATTGAGTACTTCAAGCCTGGAAGCAAGGAACTTGCAGAAGCTGCTAGTGAAGCTCTAAAAACAGAGGATGCAATCATCTTGAAAAACCATGGAGTCATAGCAACTGGAGAAACAGTTAAGGAAGCTGCTGCTCTCGTTGAATTCGTTGAGGAAATAGCTAAAACCCAATTTGTGACTCATGTCTTGAACTCAATAGATTAAAATAAGTCAATGCTATATAATTTTTTATTTTAAATAATTCATCGTTGTAAAATTTTATATATATCAAAAATTAATATGATAGTATGAAAATTGAATTTGAAAGTATTGGAACAATCCATTCTCCATTCAAGGAGTTAGAGGGAATGCCAATCCAACCAACTGGTGCAAAGGGAATTAAAGGAAAAATATGCATTAAGGATGAATTCAAGGCAGGATTAAAGGATATTGATGGATTTTCACATCTGATACTTATCTATCACTTGCATAAGACAAATGGTCATGCACTGGAAGTCAAGCCTTTTATGGACAACAATACACATGGAGTCTTTGCAACAAGATCTCCTAAAAGGCCTAACAATATTGGAATGACTACTGTAAAATTAGATAAGGTGGAAGACGGCATATTATACGTTTCCAATGTTGACATACTTGATGGAACTCCACTTCTTGACATCAAGCCATACGTTCCTCAGCTATTTGAAGACACTTTGGTTGATGATTTAAAAATAGGATGGTTTGAAAACAACCATCAAAAGGCTAAAAGCCAAAAGGCAGATGACAGATTCATAAAATGAACTTATCATCTAACTGATTTTCACATAAACCTTATCATGATTATTTGATTTGCGGAAAAAGACCAAATCATAATCAATAATCTCATCAGCTTCAGTTTTCTTTACAGGCACATCCCTAAGGGAATACTCACCAATCTGCATACCATTCATATGACTTAATTTCTTGATGACCTTATTGATTACAATCAATTCCTCTTTTTTGAAATCCATTTCAGGCCCTTTTAGGGAAAAGTATCTGTTCATTATCTTGCCGCATGGCAATCTTCTTTTTCCCAAGCTAATTTTGTTTTCATCAACCAATTCCTCTATAGCCATTTCAAAATGAATCGGCACAGGACCTCTTTCCTTCTTTATGTAGGACTCATTTGTGATGGATTGGTTGAACTCCTTATAATAATTGAAGTCTGAAAAGTAAAGCAGCTTGTGAAGCACTGTTCTTCCAACAGTATTCTTAAAGCCGCACTTGTATATGATGAAATGCAATACGTTTTTGAATTTATCCTTATCAAAGTCCATTTTAAACCCTCTTTGAAATTATATATCATTTATAAATTATTAAAAACTTTTTATTTGAAATTATAAAACATGGATAAAAACGATTTCTTAATTAAAAATAAACTTTTTATCAAAACTTAAAAAAGATAATCATTTCTTATTTTACTAACAATATACCATAAATATATATACTTTAAAAAGCATATCATTTATTGTTATAGACTATTTACTTTTTTTGAAACTGATTTATACTTATTTTTATAATATTTTCAAAAATTGATGAATAGGGAGGAATTATTATGGTAAACGAAACTTTTGAAGAAGTATCCGCAATTTTAAAACATATTATGGAAAACCCAAGTGTACCACGTAATATCAGAAGAGCTGCAGATGAATCTTTCCAAACATTAAACGATGAAAGTGAAGATCCAACTGTAAGAGCTAGTGCTGTAATCTTAAAGTTAGATGAAATCAGTAATGATCCAAATATCCCAGTTCATGCAAGAACCTTAATTTGGGAAATCTTATCTAAATTGGAAGCTACCACAGTATAACCCAGCTTTTACTCGCCTTTGGCTCGTAAAACCTGGACCAAAACTCTTTTCACAGATATTGTGAAAAGTTCTTTTATCTTTTTTTTAAAAATTTTAAATTTACATCAATAACTATTTTTAACATAATTTATCATTATTTTTCATTTGAGTAAAATTTTTCAAAATGATTATACACACTCTCATAAATGCTATTTCAATTAACTCAAATTACATTAAACCTAGACGTGCATTTCAAGTGTAAAATTAAGAAAGTTTAGTATTAAATTATTTATTTTTTTTCAAAAATTTTTCAAAATCAAAAACCTTTATAAGTAACGGATTTCATAACATAGTGTACATGCTATTTTTAAGGGGTGAAATGTATGAACGACGAAAAATTTAATGAAAAATATGTAACTGTAATCTGTTTTAACCAATTCCATGGAAAGAAGATATTCAAAATTGGTTCTATTTTAAAACTTATCAAAGAGCCTGACAATAATCACGACTCAGAAGCGATCAGAGTTGAAATGAGGTATGCAGGTAAAGTGGGATACTTGGCAAACAGCACTAAAACTGTTGTTAGAGGCACTATGAGTTCAGGAAGGGTTTACGACAAGATTGATGATGAGAACGCATATGCAATCGTAAAGTTCATCTCTCATCAAAATGTAATTGCTAAAGTCATCGAAGATGATGAGCTTGCTGAACTTAGAAAAGATCCTGAAAATGATGTTAATTTCATTTAAATCATTTTATCAAAAATTAAAATTATAAATATCTAATTTAAATTAGTTTGAATAGTATAAAACAAATATGGGGTGATAATGTGGAAAAAACAAATGAGAAAATTGAAAACAATGAAATTAATGAAGATTTAAAAAAGATTGAAGACATTGCATTCATTGACATAAACGGCACTAAAATAGCCATTGAGCTATTGGATAGCCAAAAGTATGAAAATGTTGAAGCAATTCCAATAAAGACTGATTCCTTTGGAAAGAAAGATTTCCTTACCCTAAATAAAGGATATGAAATGAACCTTGTTGAAATCAAGGAACTTGAACATTCAACAGTAAATACCGTTTCATGCAAAAACGATTCGGTGGTTCCACTCATATTGATTGATGGAGATGAGATTACCGGTGCAATGCAAAACCGTATAATAAATGACACATTGCTAATTCCAGCCCAGTCAACAATCAATATTCCTGTTAGCTGCACTGAACACGGCAGATGGCACACTAGAGGAGAAGGTGAAGCATCAAGAACCTTCAAGCCATCATTGTATTCTGCAAATCACAGTACAAGAAGCAGAAAATCAAGAGCGTCCTATGAGGAACGTGACTATCAAGGAGAAGTCTGGGATTCAATCAGTGAATTCGAATCAAGATCCAATTTCAAATCAATGACCAGCGCATTGAATGACAGCTATGAAAACCTTAAGGATAAGCAAAATGACTACCTAAGCAAATTCCATATCGAAGATGGCCAAAATGGTGTTATCTTCATTGTTAATGGTGAAATCAAAGGATTTGAATTGTTCTACAATCATAGCATTTACAAGCAGTATCATGAAAAGCTCTGCAGAAGCTATATCATAGAAGCCATAGTTGAGAAGAAATCTGTGGACAATATTGACAGATTGGAACTCATGAAGGTTTTGGAAAACATTTCAGATAGCAAGTTCAAGTCCAAAAAATCAATAGGACTTGGTGACAATCTCAAGTTTTCAAATGATTTCGGATCCGGTTCTGGCCTCCTATGGGAAGATGAATTGATTCACATGACTTTCTTCAAGGATTTTGTAATTAATGAAGTTATTATCTAACTTCATTTTTTTATTTTTCATTTTTATAAACTCTTTTTGCATCAATAATCCACTTAGAAAGTAATATCCTTTTACACCATACTCTTTTTTAAATCCATTGGTTTTTTTAAAAATTAAATATTCCTTTTTTTTAAAAAAAGATTGATTACATGAAAAATAGGTTCTTCTATAATTGAAGAAGAATCAAATCCATAAAGCACTGAAAGAATTATAATTGAAGAAGAATCAAATCCATAAACCACTAAAAGATTTATAATTGAAGAAGAATCAAATCCATAAACACTACAAAGAAAAATATTGTAATCAAGAATATGGTCAGTCTTGCAATGTCAATTGCCTTGTCAATGCATTCAACCTTAAGCGAATGCAAGTTATCACCTAAGGTATAAACTCCCTCCTTTTCAAGTTGAATATTCAATGCTCCTGCCACTGTAGCCATTGTATAACCAGAATTAGGACTGTCACAGTTTCTGGCATCCCTTCCCATTATGTAATAAGCACCTTTCCAATTAAGGGCTAGGAATGCAGATGAAATCACAATTAAATATCCTGAAATTCTTGCTGGGATATAATTCAATATATCATCCAAATGGGCTGGCACGAATCCTATATTGTAAAGCTCATCAGTTTTATATCCAAGCATTGAATCCATAGTGTCAACTGTTCTATGAATCAATGCTGCAAGTAGAGCCAATATCACTACAGTTAAATCATTGAATCCTAAAAGGAATGTTATGATACCGACAATTGAATAGTAAAAAATAGTTGAAACATAAGAATCTGGAATGTTTTCAGTTAATGTTTCGATTACAGCTGAAATTACATGTTCCTTATTCAATTCACTTGTCTTTCTGCTTACCAAATAACTTACTGCCTGACGGGCCTTGTTTAAATTATTGTTCCTTAGATCATTTTCCACATCTCGTGCTGAATCAAGGAGCAATTTAACTGAAAAAGTTGATGACAGCAATAAAAGAGCCACTAATTTGAATAGGTATAGCATTGCATCATTAAGGTACATGAAATGCTTTATGAGTAACATTGGCACTAAAACAATAAGTGAAGAAACTGCTATTACACATATTGAAATAATAAATCCGGATATCTTATTGTCATATTTAATAAGATATTTCTTGAAAAAGCTGATTATGTTTCCAATCCATACAACAGGATGTATTTTAGCAGGAAATTCTCCTATCAGCAAATCAAATGCCAATGCAAACAATAGTATTGTAAGCAGCATGTAAATTGAATTTGAGTAAAGTTCAGTTATCATTAAAATTAAATATATTAGCAAACTATATATAATTTATTGATATTAAAAATTTAATTAAAATTAGAATTTTTACAGTAAATACAATTTGAAATTTTATGTTTATTTTATGGATGATAATATGGCAATAGATGAAGAGCAAGTCAGAAACTGGTTAATGGAAGTGGACCTTATTCGTGAAAAGATTTATGATGAAAACGCTAATTTCCATTACATTATTAACTTTCCAAACAACAATGCAATGGACATAATCAATCCTAAATCAAAAGAGGATGTTTTAATCGTAGGTTGTGCAACAGAAGTTTCACAGGAAGAGCAGCACATTATTAAAAACAGTCCTAAAGATCTCAATCAGGAATTCATTTGGAAGATAAGATTTTCATTGAATGAAATGCTTCTTGATTTTGAATTGGAACATCCAAATGATCAATTGACAAGATTCATAATAACAGAAGACATTTTTGAAGATGGTCTTACAAAACATGTTCTTATAAAAACAATCAAGAAAGTCTTTAAGGGAAAGCTTCAATGCATTTGGATTCTTGGTAAAACATATGGATCCATTCAAAACAACAATCTTCCTGATTTATAGATTATGTTATTCATTGTTTTTTAAAATTCATTTATTAATATTTTTTTAATTTTTCAATTTTTTCTTTTTTTTTCTT
>NZ_JAFRJO010000045.1 GCF_017432245.1 Methanobrevibacter sp. | reverse complement strand
TAAAAACATAATTAATATTATCTTAAAGGTGTATTATATGGATAAGAAAATGGCTGTTTTAATAATTGCTGTATTTTGTTTATTATGTGTAGGTTCATACTTGATCTTTGAACCAGGCAGAGATGTTACTTATCATCAAATCAATTTAACAAATTCATGCTCTGCTAGCGTCCCTGTAACTGATCAAGTATCTGAATATGCTGATAATCTGGACATTCATTACTATTCCGATTATGATTATGGTCTAAACATTACAAGCTTTAATAATGGATCCCCAATTACAGGGGCACAAGGGCTTCTAAGATTTAACAATATTAAAAAGGAAGTTTTAGGTACAGAGAAAGCTAAAAATGGAAATTTCACTTATTATAAAAACAATAATCGTGGAACCTATACGGTATTTGTTGAAGATAGAATGTCAAATAACTATATTTTAATATCTTCAAAGGATTTGACAATTCTAAATAATGTTTATAATAGTTTAGAGGCAAGAATAATTGTAGACGATTATGAGCTGCAACAGATGTATTCAAACAATACCTCTAACAATTCATCCACTTATTATTAAGGCATTTTATTTTTTAGTTTTTAATTATTCAATTTTTATTGCTTTCATTTAATTTCATTTAATTTCATTTAATTTCATTTAATTTTATTTAATTTATTTCATTCAATATGTGATAATATGAATACTGCAGAAGCATTGATCAAATTGCTTGAGGAAGACGGTGTCAAACATATATTCGGACATCCTGGAGAGCAGATACTTCCATTTTATAAGGCTTTAAAGGATTCTTCCATTGAGCATATTTTAACAAGGCATGAGCAAGGGGCGGCTCATGCAGCAGATGCTTATGCTCGTTCATCAGGTAGTTATGGGTTATGCATTTCCACTGCAGGTCCAGGGGCTATGAATTTGGTTATGGGGGTAGCTACTGCATGTAAGGATTCTGTGCCTCTTCTTGTCATTACAGGAGATAACGACTATTCAAAAAAGGATGAAGATATTTTTCAAAATTCCCCAATCAACAGTGTTTTTGAAAATATTACAATTAAGAGTTTTCATCCTTCTTCTGGAAAATCTGCTATTTTTAATTTAATTGAAGCTTTAGTCATGCTTCATAAATATCCTAAAGGGCCAGTTCATATTAACCTCTCTAAAGATGTTCTTCTTGATGAGATTGATTTGGATGGTCTTGACTTGAAAGAAATAATGGTATCTTTTGGTCATGATATTTTTGAAGATATTGATTCTAATTTGGAAATATTCGATGAAGAAGTTTCCAGTTTTGATGATTTCTATAAATTGGTAACTATCCTTGACAATAATTTCATTTATTATGGTGGAAACTTAGTGTTCAGTGATGATTTCCATAGTAAATTTAACTCTTTTTCAAAAAATAGTGTGGAAGATGTAGATAACAATATCAACTTAGCTATTGAAAAAGTCAAGCTTTCACGAAAACCATTAGTCATTGTAGGAAATGGTATAGTTTGGGGCAAAGCTATCGATAAATTAAGCACTTTTGTAAGTAAAACATGGGTGCCTATCGCAACTACTTTTCACTCTAAAGGGATCATCAGTGAAAGCGATAAATTGAACCTTGGCATTGTTGGTCTGAGGGGAACTTCACTTGCTAATTATGCATATGCGAATTCAGACTGCATTTTGGTTTTAGGTGCAAAGTTATCCGAGCGAACCATTGCGGCCTGTGACTATGATGATATAAAGGATAAGATAATTCATGTAAATATTGATGAGTGCTGCCTTAAGGGTGATATTAATCTTTCAATGGATGCATCAGACTTTTTGGATTTATTGCTAAAGGAAATTGAATCTAAAGATTATAAGAACAATGAATTTATACGGTATAATGATTGGATTAATGAAATCTACTCTAATTATGAAGAGTTGATTGTTGATGGAATTGAGGATGTTGAAGATAATTACATTCCATTGAGGCCTCCTTATGCAATCAATAAGATTGTAAATGCTTTCAAGGACAGCTATTTCCTGTCAGATGCAGGCACTCATACAACATGGACAACATTGCTTTCCAAAAATGACAAGTTCGGTAAACTTCTCTTTTCAGGAGGATTCGGTCCAATGGGTTATGGTTTGCCTGCTTCCATTGGTGTTGCTATTGCCCATCCAAATGATCAAGTCGTTGTCATATGTGGTGATGGGGACATTCAGATGGTCATTCAGGAATTGGCTACAATTAGGGAATATGATTTGAATATAGTTATTTTTATCATTGATAACTCACAATTGGGAATCATTCGCCAATGGGAAGAGACAGTTTATGATATGGATAAGTATCAAATAGATTTAATAAATCCCGATTTTGTAAAATTAGGTGAAGCTTATGGGATTGATTCAATGAAAGTGGAATCCCGTGAGGATCTTGATTTGGCTATTGACAAGGCTTTCAAGTCCAACCATCCGTTTTTAGCGGATGTTTGTGTATGTGAAGAGAATATTCCTTTGCCTAAAAGATAGTTTTATTGCAGTTCTATTTTTCATGAATATAAAATTAGTAAAAAAAGATTCTATTTTTAATTTTAATATAAAATAAGTAAGAAGAGATTTATTTTTAATTTTAATATAAAATAAGTAAAATAAAAAAAGATAGTTAAGAGTAATAACTCAAAACTATTATAAATTTTGATTAAACTTTTTTGAAAGTTCAATTAGATGTAGTGGTCAGCAAGAGCTGCTACACCTGCACCTGCATCGTCTACTAAACCTAATCCTTTTAAGGTTAATCCTAATGCAGTAAAGGTAATAGCTAATTCTTTATAACTGATTACACCCATGTGTCCAATTCTGATGATGTTTCCTTTAAGATGGTCTTGTCCACCAGCTAATTGAACATAATATTTGTTTAACATGGTTCCTCTGATGTCATCATCACTTACACCTTCAGGTATTTTAACTGCAGTTACAGTTGCGGATGAAACTGCTTCATCAGGGAATAATTCAAGACCTAAAGCCTTAACAGCATCTCTGGTTGCAGCTGCTGCTTGGTGGTGTCTTGCAACTCTGTTTTCAAGTCCTTCTTCTTGAATGATTTCAAGAGCTTCCTTCATTGCGTAAATCAATGAAACGGATGGGGTGTAAGGAGTTTGAGCAGGAGTTTTGTTACCGTTTGCTCTGTATTTAGGCATGTTTAAGTAGTAGTTGTTAGGTTCAACCTTTTCACATGCGGCCCATGCATCGTCATTGAAGGTGATAGCTGCAAGTCCAGGTGGTGCAGCGAGACATTTTTGAGATCCGGTTACACAAGCGTCAATGTGGAACTTGTCTACATCTACATAGTCTCCACCTAAGGAGGATACAGTGTCTACAATGAATAATGCATCGTAGTTTTTCATGACTTCCCCTACTTCTTGAATAGGTGCAGCCACTCCAGTGGAGGTTTCGTTGTGAATCATAGTCACTGCTTTGATGTCTTCATCTGCTTCCAATGCTTCTTGCACTTGGTCAGCAGTTACAGCAGTTCCCCATTCGACATTTAAAGGTACGGATTCGATTCCGTGCATTTTTGAAATATCTGCAAATCTTTCTCCGAATTTTCCTCCAACAACGTTTAATATTTTGTCTCCTCTGTTAACAAGGTTTGAAACAGCTGCTTCCATTGCAGAAGTTCCTGAACCAGTAAGGATGTAAGAATCATTTTCAGTTTGGAAAGTTTTAGACATTAACTGAGTGGTTTCAGTATAGATTTCTCCGAATTCGTCTCCTCTGTGGTTTACAACAGCTTTTCCCATTGCTTGCAATACTCTTGGGTCTGCAGTTGTTGGACCAGGGAGCATTAATAATATTTCGTTCATTTATTCTCCTCCAATTTATAATAAGAATTATGCTTGATTTTATTTAATTTTTATAATGATTTTTATTTTATAATATTTTAATTGATGTATATTAAATTTATATTTATAAAATATGTCAAGCCATATATAAACTTTCTTTTTAATAGTTTTTAAATATTTTGTCGGCACTTTCATTTCTTTATTTGGTTAATTATGATAATTTTATAAATGACTTTTTAAAGATTAATATTAGAGGTTTTCTTATGAGCTTTAGAACAAGAAGGGTATTGTTTTCCACTCCACTAATTGCAATATTTGAGTTTTTCCTTATGAAATACCTGTTTTTATTGTTCGGCGGATTAGATGACATCTACATATTCCTCTTGACTGCATTGTTCATTTTACTGAACACGGTTCCTATGCTCTTTGAAGAGAGGAAATCAAGGTTCATCACACGTCTTTTAGATGAAATATCTGGAATTTGGATTTGGATGTCATTGTTTTTCTTCTTTGATATAGTTTTGATTTATGCTCTTGGAGTTTTCATAAAACTTCCATTTTACGTTATTGTTCTCTTGATTCTCTTGATTCCTATAATAACCGTTTATAGCTATTGGCATGCTCATAAGATAATTGTTCATGAGAAAACCATTGAATTGGACAATATTGTCGAAGATATAAACATTCTTCATCTTTCAGATGTTCATTACGGTTCCATCAGACATAAAAAGCATATTCTGGATTTGGCAAATAAGATTAGGGAAATAGAAGACAAATGCGATTTGGCAATCATTTCCGGAGACCTTGCTGATGGATCCTGCATTGTTGAAGAGGATGATTTTCTTCCTTTGAAAGATGTGAATATTCCTATTGTATTCACTCCAGGAAACCATGATTTTTATCCTGGAATTGAAAATGTTTACAATGCATGCAGGAAAGCAGGAATTATTATATTAGACAATGAAGGAATGGCATTCAATGATTTGAACATCTTTGGATTGACTTACAGCTTTGATGAAATTGAAACTGTAAGTGCAGATGAATTATTGTCCTTTGTTGATGGTGATAAAGTCAATGTCATCAATTACCATGTTCCTCAAAATTGGGAGGAATTTGCAAGATTAGGCTTTGATATTCAATTGTTCGGCCATACCCATGGAGGACAGTTTTATCCAGTTGTTTGGATAGGAAATTTAATCATGTATAATATGGGCTTGTTTAAGAAGAATATTGATGGAAAAGACAAGTATTTGCATGTTACAACTGGTGTAGGTTCTATGGATTATCCGTTTAGATGGGGAACTGATTCTGAACTTGTTATTTTGAAAATAAGGCCTAAAAATTAAGCAATCTTTGTATTGGCTTGTCAAGTTTCTAATTGTTTATGTGATAAAATGAATAAAAGAATAGTAAAAAGAAATGGGGATGAATTGTTTCCGCTTGGGCTTGGAGCAATGAGACTTGCCACAAAGAACAATTCAATTGATAAGGAAGTATCAAAGGAATACATTCTATATGCAATTGAAAATGGAGTGAATTTCATTGATACAGCTTATGCTTATCATGGTGGAGAAAGTGAAACGTTTTTAGGGGATATCTTAAGTCTCACTGATTCTGAAGGAGTTAAGTATAGGGACAGAGTAAAGTTATCCACTAAATTGCCTTCCTGGATGGTAAGGTCCAGAGAGGATATGGATGCATTTTTAAATGAGCAGTTAAGAAAGCTTAAAACAGATTCAATTGACTATTATTTTGTTCATAATGTTGACTTGTCAAGTGTAATGAGACTTAAGGACTTGGGATTGTATGAGTTTTTGGAAAAGGCAAGAGCTGATGGAAAGATAAGGAATATAGGATTTTCCTATCATGGGTCTCCCAATGAGTTCAAGACATTGCTTGATGATTTTGATTGGGATATGGTTCTTGTCCAATACAACTATTCAGATGTCAATGCTCAAGCAGGAATTCGTGGAATTCAATACGCTTATGAAAAGGACATTGCAGTGTTTGTCATGGAGCCTTTGAAAGGAGGAATCCTTGCTGGTGAATTGCCTGAAAAGGTTCAAAACCTATTCGATAGTGTTGATTCCAACAGGTCTGCTGTTGATTGGGCTTTTAGCTGGATCTTGAATCAAAAGGAAATCACATGTGTCCTATCTGGTATGGGCTCTCTTGATCAGATTAAGGAAAATATGGCAATTGCTGGCAGAGTTGAAATCGATTCATTGTCTGAAGATGAAAGGGATGTGTTGAAGCAGGCACAGGATATTTTTGACTCAATGATGAAAATCAATTGTACCGGTTGCGGCTATTGCTTGCCTTGTCCTAAAGGAGTAAACATTCCAGATTGCTTTAAGATTTACAATGAAAAATACTTATTTAATAAGAAAGGAATTGGGCCTATTTCCAATGCCATGATGAATTACTATATGGTTGTTGGAGGAGTGGCCAACAAGCAAGCAAGCGCAGGTCTTTGCAATCATTGCGGCAGATGCAAGAGATTATGTCCTCAGTCATTGGACATTCCAAATGAATTGGACACTGTAAAGTCTGAATTTGAGTTATTTGGATTCAATTATCAGATTAAATTTGTTAAAAACATTGCAATGCCTTCAATAAATAGGATTTCTAAAGTTTTTGACTTCTTTAAGAATTCTTAATTTTTCTTTTTTATTTTCCATTTTTTCATTTTTTCTATTTTTTCATTCTATTTTTTTAGTTTATTTCCATTTTTCATGAAATCATTTAAGAATTTATAAGTATTATTAAAAATATAGTATTATCAAGAAAAATTATTCTTTAAAAAAATTCTAAGAGGCTTTTTATGAAAACTATTTTAATATCCAATGATGATGGTGTTCTTGGTCCAGGTATTTTAGCTACTAAACAGGCACTTGAGGGCATTGCAAATACTGTTGTTGTAGCTCCTCAGGAAAACAATAGCGCTGTAGGCCGTAAAGTCAATATAATGAAACACATGTATTTGGACAAGTATGAATTGGCTGATGGTAGTGAAGCTTATGGGCTGTCTGGAACTCCAGCAGATTCAGTTAATGTAGGTGT
This sequence comes from Methanobrevibacter sp., assembly GCF_017432245.1. Lineage (GTDB taxonomy): Archaea > Methanobacteriota > Methanobacteria > Methanobacteriales > Methanobacteriaceae > Methanobrevibacter. Next base: position 5,555 of record NZ_JAFRJO010000045.1, on the reverse strand, counting down.
TAATTATGTTTGCGATGAAAAGCCAGACCTTGTTGTAACTGGAATCAATCCAGGAATCAACATTAGCAGATTGCAGATTACCACATCCGGAACTGTCTGTGCAGCACTTGAAGCTGTTGGTCTTGGAGTGCCAGCTATTGCTTGTTCACTGTTCTTGGATGATGATTGCTTCAAACAGGATGAAGAGGGCAATTGGTATGTTGATACAGATTATAGCTTTGCTCAAGAGATTCTTGCTAAAGTGGTTAAGAAGGTTTTGGATGAAGGTCTTCCAGAGGGAGTTGATTTATTTAACTTGAATATTCCATCCAAACCGTCTTCTGACAAGATCAAGATAACAACTCTTGCAGATAGGATGTTGGACTTCAATATTCTTGAGAGAGTGGATGATGATGGAAACGATACAGTCATGAATGTTCCTCAACTGGTTGAAGATTATGAAGAGGGAACAGATGGATATTGTCTTTTGGTTGAAAGAAGACCTAGTTTGACTCCTTTAAGTGTAAGTTTTGGTGGTAAAATCAGTAATTTAGAGGATTGGGAATTTTAATTTTTAAATTATAATCATAATCGTTAATTATTAAGGCATTAATTATAAGGTGTAAATATGGATTTTAATGAATGGGAAGGATGGTATAAGGAAATTCTTGAAACTCTCGGATTTTTAAGAGAAGATGATGAAAAAACCGCAGAATTGTTGGATAAGATTCTTGATGAAAAAGGTTGCTTGACAATTGAGCAATTCTTTGATGAAATGATGGAGAAAAAGGACACTTCAAAATTCATTGTTGTTGGTGCAGGCCCTTCCATAAAGAAGCATATTGAATATGTAAAGGAAAATTATGACTTGAATGATTATCTTATTGTTTCTGCAGATGGCGCTACAACTGCAATGCTTGAAGAGGACCTTGTTCCAGACATTGTTGCCACAGATTTAGACGGCAAGATGGAGGATTTATTGGCTGCCAATTCATTGGGATCTTATTTTGTCATCCATGCCCATGGAAACAATGAAGAGCTTATTGATACCTACACTACCCGTTTTGATAAGATTCTTGGAACCACCCAATCAGTGCCTATAGGTCATTTATACAACTTTGGTGGATTTACTGATGGGGATAGGGCAATGTTTTTCACCCTTGCATTAGGATGTAAAGAAATGGTTCTTGCAGGAATGGATTTTGGAACAACTGTAACCAAATATTCAAGACCTAACATCGAAGGGGCAACAGGTCCTGCAGATGAGGTTAAAACCAAAAAGTTAATCTTTGCAGAGAGATTGCTTGCTTGGATAAAGGAAAACACTGATGTAAAAGTGATTAATTTAGTTGATATTGACAAGTAATCATTTTTCTCACTTTTCATTTTTCTTTTTCACTTTCCTTATTTTCTTATTTTCTTATTTTATTCTCTCATTTTCTTGTTTTTCTAATTTTTTCTCATTCTCCTTTTTCAATAATTTTTATGAATTTTCTTTTTTTTATTAAATTTGTATGCTATTATTCAAAATTAAAGAACTTTTTTATATAAGTTAACATATAATAAACTATATGGCAATAGAAGATATTTTGATGGGAGATGAAACATTATTCCAAAACATAAATGCATTTAATCCTGATTATATGCCTGAAAACTTTAATTTTAGGGACAGTCAAATGGAAGGAATGGCTATGTGCATCAGACCAGCCATTCAAGGTGGACGCCCTACCAATTCAGTCATTATGGGTTCATGTGCTACAGGAAAGACAACAGCACTTAAAAAGGTTTTCGAATTGGTGGAAAGGAACACTGATAATGTTGTTTGCTGTTATATTAATTGTCAATTGCACACAACACGTTTTGGAATCTTTTCTCAGATTCATAAAAAATTATTTGGACATCAACCTCCAGAAACAGGAGTTCCTTTTTCAAGAGTATATGAAAAAGTCATGAACAAGCTTTCTGCTGATGATAAAGCATTGATTGTTGCTTTTGATGATGTTAATTATTTATTCCAAACCCAACATGCAAATAAAATATTCTATGATATTTTAAGGGCTTATGAGGAATTTGAAGGAGTAAGGACAGGTATTTTTGCTATTCTTTCAGATTTGGAATTTAGATACGCCCTTGATAAGAATGTAAATACTGTATTCATCCCTCAAGACATCACATTCCAGCCTTACACCTATTCTGAAATATTTAGCATTCTTCAAGATAGGGCTAGAGCTGGATTTTATCATGGTGTGATTTCAGATGAAATCATTGAAGAAATAGCTAATCATACCATTGAAGTGGGAGATTTAAGGGTTGGAATTGACCTTCTTAGAGTATGTGGTAATATTGCAGAAGCAAATGCAAGCAGGTCCATTACTTTAGAGCATGTTGAAGAAGCAGTATCCAAACAAGGTTCCATTAATTTGATGGAAACCATCAATTCCTTAAATGACATTGAAAGGACTTTGCTTAGAGCAGTTGTTGATAGTGATGAAATATTAACTGCTGGCGATTTGTCTAAACAATTCAAGGAAGAGGCAGGAGTTAGCTATGCTACATTCAACAGGACTCTTGAAAAACTTGAATTCTTAAGATTGGTGGACACTAAGTTCACTGGAAAAGGAGTTAGAGGAAATTCAAGAGAAATCATTTTAAGATTTTCACCTGAGGATATTAAACGCTGCAACCTTTAGATTTAATATCCTACCTTTCAAACTTTTAAAAAAGTTTGATCAAAACTTTTTCTTTTTTTATTATTTACTATTCTTAATTAGAATTCTATTTTTTATTATTTTCAAAAAGAATATAAAATTATAAGTCTAAAATAGCTCTGAGCTTAAAGACCCCATCATCTTCTTTTACACACATTTTATGAAAAGTGATGGCCTTAACTTCAGATTTTGGGCTATGAACATTCCAATCTATTTCTTCACCACAAGCAAAACAAGTCAATTTATAATTTTCCAGATTGGAAGATTCGCTATCCACTATTTTTTCAATATTCACTTTAAAATCAGAAAAGAACAAGAACTCTGTATCCTGCAGGAATAAGAGCTCTTCTAAATAATCGTATAAAAGAGAAACCAAATCCTCTGAAACTATTTCAAATTCTCTAGATTCATCTTTTTTTACCTTGCTTATATCGGTTATAACATTGAACATAGCGAGCCCTGCATTTTCGTATGCCTCGTTTAGGGATTTCCCATAGGCATGAAATCCGATGTCTGCAGTGACATCAAAATAATCATATTTATCTGGTTTTGATTCATTATTTTCCATAGCTATGCACCAATATTAATTTTAACAATTTATTATTTAACTTTAATATTATATAAACTCCTTGAAAAAACAGGCTTAAAAATAGATTTTAATGCCCTAATTACATACACTTGAAATCAAACCCCATATTAGTTTTCAAATGCTCTCTTTCTCTTTTTTTATATATGCTTTAGAACTTACTAATATTACAGAGAGAAAATTTATAAGAAAACTTAAATTAAAAATGAGGTGAAAAAATGATAAAGCATACTAACACTACTTGTGACTTAAGAAGAAAAACCAGTATTATGGATCCTATGAACTTCCACAACATTAGAATCGATTTTAAAGATTGCATGGTAATATTTGTAGTTCTTACAGTATTACTTTTATCTATTTTAGCTGTTAGCGCAGCTCCAGGCCCAGAAATGATGAGCTGGGTATAATTAAACAAAACCAAACCCATTGTTTATTAAAGGATGTAACCATATAGGATAAAAACTACTAAAGATTTATGAATATTATCGTGCAATTTCTTAAAAAGAACATCTCATAAATATTTAGATTTTATAAATTACATAGTTTACATCCTTTAATCAATGTGTTTTTAAAATTAAATTTTAATTTTTATTTTATCATTTTTTAAACACTAAAAACTCAATAACCATCATTTAATCCTTTACACCATACATCAATTTTTACTTTTTTTAGATTAATTGGTTTTATACAATTTTTTAAGGCATCTTTTCAAATATCCCTTTTCTTGATTTTGTTAGTTTCAATTTCAACAATTAATTTTAAATGTATTATAAAACATAACTATAATATCATATTAGAAATTATATTGAAAATATAATTGAAATTCATAATTTTTATACAAACAATTTTTATACAAAATTATTATTTTAAATATTTAATATTAAATTGTTATTTTAACTTATTCAGTGATATTTATGTCAGTTAAAGAAAATCTTGAAAAAGTAAGAGATAATGTATGGGAACTCCCAAGTAGTTATAAAAAGGAAATGAGAGTTCCTGGAAGATTGTATCTTGATGATGAATCCGTTAAGGATATTGAAGAGGGAGCTCTTGAGCAAGTGGCAAATGTAGCTTGCATGCCAGGTATTCAAGGTGCATCAATAGCTATGCCAGACATTCACTTCGGATATGGTTTCAGCATTGGTGGTGTAGGAGCTTTCAATTACAATAATGGTGTTGTAAGTCCTGGAGGAGTAGGTTTTGACATTAATTGTGGAGTTAGAATGCTTAGAACTAACTTAACAGAAGACGAAATCAAGCCTAAGCTTAAGGAGCTTACTGAAGTATTGTTTAAGAACATTCCATCAGGTGTAGGAAGTAAAGGTCAAATCAGACTTAAGGATAATGAGATCAATGAGGTTTTAGACTATGGTGCTTGGTGGGCTGTAGAACGTGGATTCGGTTGGGAAGACGACCTTAAGTTCTTGGAAGAAAACGGTAGAATGAAGGATGCCGAATCTGCTATTGTAAGTGATAAGGCTAAAAAAAGAGGAATTCCTCAGTTAGGTTCATTAGGTTCTGGAAACCATTTCCTTGAAGTTCAAAAGATTGAAGAGATTTATGATGAAACTGTAGCAAAGGCATTTGGCCTTGAAGCAGGATCAATCGCTATTATGATTCACAGTGGTTCAAGAGGATGTGGACACCAAATCTGTTCTGACTATTTAAGACAAATGGATAAGGCTTATAGAAATTATAAAATTAATATTCCTGATAGGCAATTGGCATGTGCACCTATTGATTCCAAAGAGGCACAAGGTTACTTGAAAGCTATGGCTGCTGGTGCAAATTATGCATGGGCAAATCGTCAAATGATGTCCCACTGGGTTAGAGAATCCTTTGAGGAGGTGTTCTCCCGCAGTGCTGATGATATGGGCATGAGCACTATTTACGATGTTGCACACAATATTGCTAAAAAGGAAGTTCATAAGGTAAAAGGTTCCCATATGGAAGTTCTCGTTCACAGAAAAGGAGCTACTCGTGCATTTGGTCCTGGAAGACGTGAAATTCCTAAGGAATACAGAGACGTAGGACAACCTGTATTGATTCCTGGAACTATGGGTACCGCATCTTACATTTTGCATGGTACTGATCTTGCTATGGAAGAGACCTTCGGATCTACTGCTCATGGTGCAGGAAGGGTCTTATCAAGAACTGCTGCTAAAAAACAATTCACTGCAGATGGAATCGAGAAGGAATTGAATGCAAAAGGAATTCATGTAAAAGCAAATTCCGCTCCTGTTTTAGCTGAAGAGGCACCTGGTGCTTACAAGAATGTTGAT
>NZ_JAFRJO010000044.1 GCF_017432245.1 Methanobrevibacter sp. | reverse complement strand
TAAGCAGAAACTGAATGCTGAACTGTAAGCCCAGAAACCAATATCGGATTTTCTTGCAATCTTATTGGTTAAGCTCATTAATGCATCAGGATCAGAGTAGGATTCACCCATGAATGCATGGAAGATGTGTCCACCAGGAGTTAAGCTGTGGTATTTACCTTCGATTTTAACTTTATCTGCAAAGGAAATGTCACTGTTTACAGGTACATGTGAGGAGTTAGTGTAGTAGTTAGCTCCATTGTCACCTTGTAAGATTGCTTTATCTCCGAATTGCTCTTTATCCAAGGTTGCAAATCTGTATGCAGTGGATTCAGCAGGAGTTTGCAATACAGACCATCTGAGTCCAGTTTCTTCTTGTAAGGATTTTGCTCTTGCGTTGATGTATTCTAAACATTTGATACCAAATTTGTTTGCATCAGGGTTTTCAATACCTTCACCAAATAATGCAAGTAACATTTCATTAAGACCACAGAAACCAAATGATAAGGTAGCGTTTTGGATTCTGTAATAGGTTTCACCATCAACCTTTTGATCTAAGAATGGTAAGATATCAAAGTTGTTTAAACAGTTAAGACCTTGGTTTCTTCTAATCATTAAGGTTTCAACAGCTAAATCCATGTAGTTGTCCAAGTATTCGAATACATCGTTTTCATCTCTGGATTGGTATCCGATTCTTGGTAAGTTCAATGTTACGTAAGCTAAGTTACCTGTTCTTAAACAGTCTTGTTCCCAGTCACCGGTCCATGTGTCTTGGAGACAGGTTCTGCAACCCATGTAGTTAGCCATTTGACCTCTGTATTTAGGTAACATGTTTACGAAGTAAGATGAACCGTATTTTGCAGAAAGTTCATGAACTAAACGTAAATCATCATCATAGTCACCTTTTAAGGTCTCTTCACGTAAAGTGTAAATAGTATTTGGGAATAAGTGAGGTTTACCTTCGGAATCTCCTTCAAGCAAGATTTCAGTGAATGCTCTTTGGATCATTCTGGTTTCATCCTCAAAGTCAGCGTAAGTTCCTACAACTTGTCCTTTTGGACCGTATGCAGTTACATCCTGCAAGAATTTTGGAACTCCGAATTCTAATTGCATGCTTGTAAATGGAACTTGGGAACCTCTTGCTGCATAAGCCATGTTCAAGTTGTATACTAACATTTGAATGGATTGTTTTACTTCATCATAGCTTCTGCCGGTTGCAAATGGTGCAACAAATACGTTCCAGAGGGACATAGCTTGTCCACCAGACATGTTTTGCTGTGCTGCTAACATGATTTCACCAGTATGGTTCATCAATGTTTCCATATGGGAAGGAGGTGCAGCAACTGAAGTGTGATCTCCAGTACCGTCAACTTTAAGACCATGTTTAATGAATGCTCTTATATCATGTTGGAGACAGTTCAATGGTCTTCCAGCAAAGAATTCCAAGTCGTGAATGTGAATGTCACCAGACATGTGTGCATCTGCTAAGTGAGCTGGTAACATGTGTAAGAGTGCATATTGTTTTAATGCTTCATCAGCAACATACTTGTGAATGGATTCAGGGTTATGCATCATGTTTGCATTGTCTCTTGAACCGTTTTCAATTAAGGAAGTGATGTTGTAAACAGGAATACCTAAACGAGTGTATCTGCTTCTTAAATCTTCTAATCCGTATTCAACAAGTTTTGTGTTTACGATTTCCCTAATCATTGGAGCGGTAAGGTATTCTACATTGAGTTTTTTAAGTTCTTTCCAAACTTCAGTAGCAATTTCAAAAGCAGTTTCTTGGGAAGCACCGGTTTCTTCAACTAAGGTACTTGCAATCTTTGCCATGTCGAATGGTTCGATTTTATCTCTTGAAGAACGTACTTTTAAAGTAGTTTTTGCTAAGTATTTGTTAGCTGCTTCAGAATCTACTTCTTCCAAGCATTCGTAAACAATCTTTTTAATCTCTTTAGTGCTGATTCCATCGTATAAGTTTTCAACAACAGTTGAAACAATTCTTTCAGATTCAAAGTATGGAGCATCAACCATCACTAAGGACTTTAACAATTTCTCATAACTGAAAGCTTCACAAACACCGTTGTTTTTCTTAACGGTGATTTTAGCTCTTCTAATATCGTTTTCTACATTATCGACTTTTTCCACTTTAACACCTTCATTTAAAATAAAAATCAAATAATAAATAATTAATTTAATAATTAATGTAATCATGAAAATTTAGATAAAACTTTCAAATTGATTACTAATAATTATGTATTTACATGTATAATATCCGTTTGAAATTATACGAAAGTTAGTAACTATACAAAAAGTTAGTTACTGCACGAAATAATATATATCATAAGATGTATATAAATCATTCGTTTTTATACGAACAATATTCGTTATGGGAATATTCAAAATTAGAAAACACTTAAAACTTGTTTAAAATTAAAAATAATTAAGGAAAAACCTTAATTAAAAAACAATAAATTAAAGAATCCAATGAAATTCACTATCCAAATATGAAAATCAAATAAAAGTCCACATCAAATAAATTATTTTCCAAAGAATACATCCAATGAACTTTGCTTGGATTTGTCACTTTCAAACAATGAATTAATACCAAATTCCTGAATTTCCAATCTTTGCTCAAGGTAGTGTGATACAGGATACCTATTTACAAGGTTCTGTGAAATTTCAAGATACTTGACCACAGATCCCTTGGAAACACTGAGAATCAAGTCACCACCACATTTGCATTTGCCGGTTAAAGGCATTCTCCTATATTTAGTACCACATTTAGGACATCTTACTTTCTGTTTAGAGAAAGCTCTTGAATTTCCCATGATATCAGGCAAGAAGTGGGAAGACAATACTCCTTCTACGACTCCCCTTTGATCAACTGCCCTAATGAGTTCAGCTAAATTGATTTGAGCTTCAACCTTCTCTTTCATGGAACCTAAACGTTTGTATAAGCAAACTTTTGGTCCGGCATGAATGCTTGAAGTGTGATGGGAAAACATCAAGTCATGATACTGCCTATCAGTACCTAAATGCTTAGCCACATTATCCACCAAATCTAACATATCCGCGGGTTTTAATGGTTCCTGAGACCTTTCAAAGAATTCCAATGGGAATCTTTCAAAGATGTCCAAGTTATGGGATTCATCATCTATCTCCTCCGGATCTATACGGGTGGATAAAACCAAAGGAGCATCCATACTTCCTCCACGAGTGCTTGGCAAGTAGGATTTTGAGAAATTGATCAATGCATCCAACAGCAATAGCACAGAATCCTCATCACTGTCACAGTTTCTCCTTTTTGCAGAATGGAAATAAGGGTGTGCATAACATCCTAAAGCCTTGGTGAATCCTACAATACGGCCCAATACTCCTGCAGATGTGTGGGGAGCAAGACCTGCAATAAGATGTCCAATCAAGTCATATTTGTCCTTCACATTATAGAACCTTTCCATTCCATAATATCTCTCAAGCAAATCATCAACGAAATTAGCCACACCTACCAAATACTCTCCACAATTATCGGAAACCACAATATCCTGAACCTTAAGTTCAATGATTTGGTCTTCACTTACAATGTCTTCACCGTAACAGTCCTTAGTATATCCCATTTCCAATAATTTTGGAACAGTCACCCCAATTTCACTTGGAATGAAGTGGGTGAGAGGCAAATCAGTTGAGTCATGACGTATAGTTCCTTCCTTAAAGGTGAACACTTCATTTTTAGCTCTTAAAATACCTTTTTCCAAAGGTTCTGGAAGCTTGTCTTCAGAAATTAAACCAACAACACCTTTAACTTCATCAACTTTACGAACTCCAACATTATTTGAAGCCTTGGAAAGCATATGAGCCAGATTTAATTCTTTAGGGCCAGATTTTCCTATAACAGTAGGTGATCCGCAATGTGGGCAAATAGCTTGGAATGAACTTAATCTGCAATCAGGATTTGTACATTCCCTTCTTGCAAATTCAACCTTAATCTTTTTCTTTTTAGCGGCTTCAGCAACTAAACGTCTGTTTCCGCCATTGTTTCCAATAGGGAACAAGACATGAGGAGCAGGCCTCATCAATCTTTCCTTGGATTTTTCAGGACGGCCTACCCTTGTACCGATATAGCATGGCGCCTTATCCTTAATCTCGAAATCAATATTATCATTGATGATATCAACAACTTTCATCTTGTAATACTCATCAGCGAGATATTTTGAATAATCCCCAGTTATAGTCTTAAGTAAACTAAATCCGTGATTTTTGTCAATTATTACTTTTCCATCATGAAGCTTATGGCATAAGCCCATAACTTCCAAGATTCTTTTTTGATAGGATAAATCAAGTTCTAAATCCTCTCCATTTTGATATCCCTTTTCCAAGTAGTCCCTTTTTGTATCTAACCACTGGCTTAAGTCAACTAAATCCTTAATGGAGATGTCATTATAATAATAAGTGTATTCAGGATGCAAAGGCACATTAAACTCTTCGGTTATATTAAATGCTTCTTCAACAGTGAATTTCTTGGTTTGCAATGAATCTAAATTGAATGCCTCTTTTTCCTCATCAGTGAATGATTGATATTTTTCGCTGTTTCTTATTGTTTCAATCCACCATTCCTCGCACCAGCAAGCACCTAACATCGGCTGGTTATTTCTTAAGAATTCACCGAATGCAACAAGCATGTCCCCTAGGAAAAGAATCTCAACAACTTTTCCTTTAACCTTTCTAGCATCTTCAATGGAATCCAATCTGCGAACTTCACCTGATTTCAACTTTACAGTTGGCCCTTCAATAGAGTCTACAGGAACTACACAGTTACCTTTACCAGGCCTTTCAATCTTGAGCTGTGTCCCAACAGCCAAGAATTCCAAGAGTTCCATTGTTGCTGGGTGAACACCCATAGTTGCAAGACCTGTATTTCTTGAACGACCATATCTGAGTCTGAATCCTCCCTTTTCAGAAGGATATCCTAAAACTGGCCTTCCACCAATGATATCATGAGCATATTTGGAGTGTTCAAAGAGTTCATTCTTATCAATGATATTGTCATCAATCTCTTCAACTATTTCTTCACTATCAGATTGTGAACCCTCTTCTTCCTTAGAGGAGCCTACACCTTTAGCATATTCAGCTAAAAATTCCCAACTGTCCAAATTAAGGGTGTGAGCATATTTTAAGATCTTTTTGGATTTCTGAATAACTCCCTCTACCATCGCAAGAAGAGCTCCACCTCTAATGTTATTGGTTTCTACACGAGGCAAGTCTCTGTGAGACACTTCAACCTGGTCTGTTGGCTCTCCACTGACTTCAACTGGAATGCTTCTTGCAGCTAACCTAACCTCTTCAGGAGTTGGTGAGTATTGCAAATTGGTTACTTCAGATTCGTAAAGCTCAACTTCCTCCACATACCTTTCTATTTCATCATCAGTAGGCTTATAGATGTCAAGGCCTGTAGCTACACGTATCTTATCACCTAAAAGAACAGATAATGCCGCTGCAGTACCTCCTGCACTACGAATAGGCCCTGCAAAGTATACAGCAACATACTTGCTTCCATCGGAATTGCTTTTGATCTTTACTCCAGAAATACCTTCCAAAGGAGCTGCTACAACCCCTTCTGTTAAAATAGCTAAAGCGGTTCTTAATCCTTGGTCTGCAAAAGCCTGTTTTTCAGCCTCTAATTTAGCACCTGTTTCATTTGATTCCTGAGATGCAATTTCAGCAGCAATCTCGAATGCAACCTCTTCCCTAGACATATCCTTTTCCAATTCTTTGATACGCTTTGCAATGCCTTTAGGACCAACAAGCCCTTCCACTCTCTCTGCTAAGTCCTTTGCCAATGGAATTTCAGTCTCTAACTCAACATCAAACCCTTTTGATCTTGCCTCATTAGCTATCTCATAGAGTTTAAGAGTTTCACTTTCCAATCTTTCAAAATAATCCATTCCAGCATCCATTATAATCACTGATAAATAAAACTGATAGGTTAAATAATAATTAAATTTTTTCTGATTTTTTCTCTAATATTATTATATTCCTTATCATATTTAAAAATATTAAGAGAGCAATTAAAAACTAATGTGAAATTGAAAAAATTTGTAAAAAAATAAAATTATTATCTAAAAATAAGTTAAAATGTAAAAAAATATTTAAAAAAAAATAAAAATTATTATCTAAAAATAAGTTAAAATGT